>DASSVX010000059.1:0-4190 GCA_035705655.1 Casimicrobiaceae bacterium | reverse complement strand
CGCAGCGCCTGCTTGCGTTGCGCCGGGCAGATGAGCCCGCCCGTGCAGCGCGCGACCGCCTCGTCGGGCAAGCGGACAATCGCCGAACCGCATTCGGGACACGCCGCCGGCATCACGAATTCGCGCGCGTCTGCCGGCCGTCGCTCGGTCAGCACGCGGACGATCTCCGGAATGACATCGCCTGCGCGGCGCACGATCACCGTGTCACCGATTCGCACGTCCTTGCGCCGCACTTCGTCCTCGTTGTGCAGCGTCGCGCTCGTCACGGTGACGCCGCCGACGAACACGCTGCGCAGCCGAGCGATCGGTGTGATGGCGCCCGTGCGCCCGACTTGCACCCCGATGTCCAGCAACTCGGTCGGCATTTCCTCGGCCGGGAATTTGTGTGCGACGGCCCACCGCGGCTCGCGCGTGACGAAGCCGAGCCTGCGCTGCAGCGCGAGGTCGTTGACCTTGTAGACGACGCCGTCGATGTCGAACGGCAGCTTGTCGCGCAGCGTCTTCACGTGCTCGTAGAACGCGACGAGCCCTTCCGCGCCGTGGACCACGCGGCGATGCGGATCGACCGGCAAGCCGAAGGCGGCGAGCGCATCGAGCATTGCCGCATGTGTCGGTGGCAACTCCCAATCGCTAACTTCGCCGATGCCATACGCGAAAAACCGCAACGGCCGTTGCGCCGTCATTGCCGGGTCGAGCTGGCGCACGGCGCCCGCTGCCGTGTTGCGTGGATTGATGAACGTGCGCAGACCCGCCGCTTCCTGGCGCGCGTTGAGCAGGGCGAAGTCCTTGCGCGACATGTACACCTCGCCGCGCACGTCGAGTACACCGGGCGGCTTCCGCGTCGAAAGCTTGAGCGGCACCGAGCGGATCGTATGGACGTTGCGCGTGACGTCCTCGCCCACTTCGCCATCGCCGCGCGTTGATGCGATGGCGAGACGCCCTGCGTCGTAGCGAAGACTGACAGCGAGCCCGTCGAATTTCAGCTCGGCGATGTATTCGACTGGCGCTGCCGTGTCGGAAAGGCCGAGATCGCGTCGGATGCGCGCGTCGAAATTCGCGGCGCCACCCGCCGTCGTATTCGTCTCGGTGCGAATCGACAGCATCGGCACTGCATGGCGGACCGGCGCGAACGCCGTCAGCGCGGCGCCGCCGACGCGCTGGGTGGGCGAATCGGTGCTGACGAGCGCGGGATGCTCGCGCTCGAGCGCTTCGAGCTCACGGTAAAGCGCGTCGTATTCGGCGTCGCTTACCGTGGGCTCATCTAGCACATAGTAAGCGTGATTGTGCGCGGTGATGGCCTCGCGCAACGCATCGACACGCGCCCGCGCCGCTGCGGGAATCTTGGAATCCGCTTTGACGTTGCTCACGCGAGAGCTGCCACGGCGCTCCGGGCTGCCGATGAGTGCTGCCGCAAATGAACTAGGGCCAGATAGCCGGCCCTACGCGCTGAACAGCGCCAGCGCACGCGCGCTGCCAGGTTCGATGTGCACGGCACGCAGCGCTTCGACGGCGCCATCGACCTGCTCGCGAATCACCGTGAACGCGGCGTCGTCGAGCGGCCGGTGATTGTCGTCGACGAGCTCGGCGCCGAGCGTCTTCGCAAGGCGCTTTGCCGCGAGCTTCATCTGATCGAACGTTCGAACCGGATCGGCCGTTCGCGCGACGTCGAGCAGAAAGACAACACCGTTGGTGGCTGTAAGTCGCAGTGACTCGGCGGTGAACGGATCGGGCCGCAGATTCTGCAGCGTGTAGAGCACGGCACCCGTGTCCTCGTGCGCGTACTCGAACCGTCCGCCGGGTGCTAGCCGGAAGCCGGCTGCCTCGGCAACGCCGCGCAGCCGCGTTCCGGCAATCGAGCCGGGATCGGGCTTTTGCACCGTCAAACCGATCTGCACGTCGAGCTCGGCGCACAAACGATCGAGCGCTTCCGCACGCGCGAGCTCCTGTGCAACCTCGGGGGGCGTGAAGGCGGCGGGCAGCGTGTGCGCAACGTCGCCCACGACGCGGATGAACGTGTCGAGCTGTGCCCGCGAGGCCGCGCCGTTGCGATCGGCGAGCAACAGGCACGCGACGATCTCGGCGAACGCTCCCTGTGTTTCGGCGTCGAGCCGTTGCCAGTCGGACCGCGCATCGACGCGCCCGAACCAGCGCACGGGCTTGCCGATTCGCGCGCCGAGTCCGGCGCCGAGTGCGGCAACAGTGACGGGTGCGGCCGGCTGCAGCGGAATCAGGCATTCGATCTCGTGGTCGGGCATCGACGACGCACGCGCGGCCTGGCCTTTCGATGGCGCGAGCGGCGCTGCGGACGTCGCGGCCGCCATTGACGCGGGCGTTTCGTCGACGAGCGTCGCAGCAGTTTCGATCGGCGGCGCGATCACGTCGACGGGCGCCTCGAACTCGCTTACGGTTGTGTCGCCACGAAATGCTGGCGTGCCCTCCGCCGCAGGCAGCGGCGCCGTCGTCGACAGCGTCGGCTCGACGCGCTCGGCAACGCGCGATGAGCGTGGCTCGGGCGGTGCGCTCGGTGCCGTGCGGCCTTTCAGCCGTCGCTCCTGCCACTGGTTGTAGACGATGACGCCGACAACGAGCAGTACGCCGGCGATGATGAGAACAAGCTGCAGCGAGCTCAAACGGTCCTCGCCGGAAATGCGTGCGCGTCGATCGAGCTCGGCATGATCGAGTATAGCGTCACGCTTACGCGGTGCGCGTTTATGTCGCGAGCTCCGTTTCGGATGCGAGCTCGAGCGCCTCGGTGATGTCGACGGCGACGACCCGCGAGATCCCCGGGTCGGGCATCGTGATGCCGACGAGCTGATTCGCCATTTCCATCGTGATCTTGTTGTGCGAGATGAAGAGGAACTGCGATTCGGCGGCCATGTCTTGCACCATCTTGCAGAAGCGATGCGTGTTCGACTCGTCGAGTGGCGCGTCGACCTCGTCGAGCAGGCAGAAGGGCGCCGGATTGAGCTGAAACAGCGCGAACACCAGCGAGATCGCCGTCAGCGCTTTTTCGCCACCTGATAGCTGATGGATCGTCGTGTTGCGCTTGCCCGGCGGATGCGCAACGACTTGCACGCCCGAATCGAGTATCTCCTCGCCGGTCAGGACGAGCTTGGCCTGACCGCCGCCGAACAGCGTCGGAAAGAGCTTCGCGAAATTCTCGTTGACGATGTCGAACGTCTGCTGCAGCAGCTCTCGCGACTCGCGGTCGATCTGGCGGATCGCCGCTTCGAGTGTGCTCATCGCCTCGGTCAAGTCGTCGGCCTGCCGGTCGAGATACGTCTTGCGTTCGCTCGCCTGCGCAAGCTCGTCGAGCGCAGCGAGGTTGACGGCGCCGAGCTCGGCGATCGCGGCGCTCACGCGCTCGATCTCGGCAGGGAGCGTTCGCGCGCTGCCCCACGCTTTCAGCGCATCAGGAAGTGTCGCGACGTCGGCTTTCGCATCGGCAAGCTGCTCGATGAACTGCTGCTCGGCAAGCTGCGCGGCCTGCTCCTTCAATTGCATTTCCTGGATCTTCGCGCGCGCAGGCTCGAGCTTCTGCTCGGCTGAAAGGCGTGCTTCGTCGCTCGAGCGAAGCTGTGCCGTCAGCGTTTCCTGCTTCACGCGCGCATCGGCGAGCGCCTGCTCGGCCGCCCCCCGGAGACCGAGTTGCCGCTGCAGCGCTTCCTCGACCGGAGTCCAGTCGATCGATGCGCGCTCGCTCGTCAGTTGGTTGAGCAGCGCCTGTTGCTGCGTCACTTGCGCCGCGAGTCCTTCGCGGCGACGCGCAATTTCGGCGAGGCGATCGCGCGAGCTTCGCTGCGCATAGCCCGCTTCCTGCGCCGCGCGCTCGACCACGCGGAGCTGCTCGCGTCCACGCGCGAGTGCCACCTCGGCTTCATTACGAACGTTGCGTGCCGCATCGCGTTGCGCGAACGCGTCGTGCAATCGCGATTGCATGTCCGCGATCGTCGCGCCCATTACCGTCAACTCTTCGCTGCCCTGCGCGTGCTGGCCGGCGAGCTCGTCACTCTCCTGCGCGATCTGCTGTCGACGCCGACTCGCCGCTTCGGCCGCCTGTCGCAGTTGCACGAGCTCGAGCTCGAGGTCATGGCATCGCCGCTGCTGCGACGCGAGCGCCAGACTGTCGCGGTGCCATGCCGATTGCTGCTCCTGCAGCTCGCGCTCGACGGCATCGAGCGCACCTCGCG
>DASSVX010000058.1:0-16694 GCA_035705655.1 Casimicrobiaceae bacterium | reverse complement strand
CGCCGTGAAACGCTGACGATACCCGGTGACCGCTTTCGCAGGGCGGGACTCGGCAAGGACGTCACCGACAAGTTCCTGGCCGGCCTTCCGGGCGTGCAGAAGGAAGGCTGCGACGGCATCGTCGTCAGCGCCCGCTTCGTGCTGCACCGGATGCCGCCGTCGATCCGTACGGTCTGCCTCGAGTTCTTCGGCGAGGCACGCGAATCGACGCCGGCCATCGTCGAGATCAAGCGCTTCCTCGACGACACGGCACGAAGGCCGGACGGCGAACGCGTGCAACTCGCCGGGCTCGAGCACCTCGACGCGCGCTACGTCAAGGCGGTCGGCTACGCGACGAAAGCGAAGCGTCACGGCTACCCGAAGATGGTGCTGATCGGCGACATCGTCGGCGAGCGCGACGAGGCCGTCGCGAAGGCCGCATCCGATGTGATCCGCATCGCCAACGCGCGCGGTGGCGAAGGCTTCGTCGCGGTGTCCGCCGAGGCGCGCAAGAAGTTCTGGCTCGACCGCTCGCGCACGGCCGCGATCGCGAAGCACACGAACGCGTTCAAGATCAACGAGGACGTCGTCATTCCGCTCGACCGGCTCGGCGACTACACCGACGGCGTCGAGCGGCTCAACATCGCGATGTCGATCGGCAACAAGCTCGTGCTCGCCGATCGTCTGACGCAATTCTTTGCCGAGCCCGACGTCGAGCACCTGTGGCGTCCCGGCAGCGAGGCGCGTCCCACGGACACCGAGCTCGCCGCCGCGCTCGACGAGGCGCGCGCGCTCGTGAGCGAGGTACGCGCGCAGTGGCAGTACCTGCTCGATCGTCTCGACGAGACGTTTGCGGACCTGCAAAGCCACGCGGTCGTCGTCTCGTGGAAGCGCGAGCTGCGGAGCCCGCTCGAGCGGATCTTCGCGGGGCGCGCGTTCGCGCCGCTTTTCGCGCGCTGCGACGAGATCCATCGCGAGGTGCTGCGAAGCCGCGTGTTCATCGCGCTGCACATGCATGCCGGCGACGGCAACGTACACACGAACATCCCGGTCAACTCGGACGACTACGGGATGCTGCAGCAGGCGAACGCGGCGGTCGAGCGCGTGATGGCGCTGGCGCGCGCGCTGAACGGCGTCATCTCCGGCGAGCACGGCATCGGCATCACGAAGGTTGCGTTCCTTACCGACGACGAGCTCGCGCCGTTCGCCGACTACAAGCGCCGCATCGATCCCGAGGGCCGCTTCAACCGCGGCAAGCTCGTGCGCTCGCGCGGGCTGCCGTCGGATCTCACGAACGCGTACACGCCGTCGTTCTCGCTGATCGGACACGAGAGCCTGATCCTCGAGCAGAGCGCGATCGGCGAAATCACGACCGCGATCAAGGATTGCCTGCGCTGCGGCAAGTGCAAGGCGCCGTGCGCGACGCATTCGCCGCGCGCGAACCTGCTCTACAGCCCGCGCAACAAGATCCTCGCGACGTCGCTTCTGACCGAGGCGTTCCTCTACGAGGAGCAGACGCGCCGCGGCGTGTCGCTGCGCCATTTCGACGAGTTCGGCGACGTGGCGGACCACTGCACGATCTGCCACAAATGCCTCAATCCGTGCCCGGTCGACATCGACTTCGGCGACGTGTCGATCGCAATGCGCAACCTGCTGCGCCGCGAAGGGAAGAAGAAGTTCAACGTCGGCACCGCGGCGGCGATGTTCTTCCTGAATGCGACGGATCCGGCGACGATCAAGCTCGCGAAGATGGCGATGATCGACTTCGGCTATCGCGCGCAGCGCCTCGCGTATTCGATCGTGAAGAACGCCGGGATCGCGCGTGCGCAGACCGCGCATCCGCCGTCGACGACCGGCCGCACGCCGGTCAAGGCGCAGGTGATCCACTTCGTCAACAAGCCGATGCCGAAGGGCGTGCCCAAGCGCACCGCACGCGCGCTGCTCGACGTCGAGGACCCGACGATCATCCCGATCATCCGCGACCCGTCGAAGGTCAACGACGATTCCGACGCGGTGTTCTATTTCCCCGGTTGCGGCTCCGAGCGACTGTTCTCGCAGGTCGGGCTTGCGACGCAGGCGATGCTGTATCACGTGGGCGCGCAGTGCGTGCTGCCGCCGGGCTACCTGTGCTGCGGTTATCCGCAGACGGCGGCGGGCAACCACGACAAGGGCCAGGAGATCATCACCGACAATCGCGTGCTGTTCCACCGCGTCGCGAACACGCTCAACTATCTCGACATCAGGACGGTGATCGTCTCCTGCGGCACGTGCCTCGACCAGCTGCAGAAGTACGAGTTCGACAAGATTTTCCCGGGCTGCCGGCTGCTCGACATCCACGAGTACCTGCTCGAGAAGGGCGTCGCGCTCGAGGGCGTCGAGGGCGTGCGCTACATGTACCACGACCCCTGCCACACGCCGATGAAGGTCTACAAGCCGCTCGCGGTGGTGAGCCAGCTCATGGGCACCGACGTGCCGCTCAACGATCGCTGCTGCGGCGAATCGGGGACGCTCGCCACGACGCGGCCCGACATCTCGACGCAGGTGCGGCTGCGCAAGGAAGACGAAATGCGCGCGGGCGCCGACGCGTTACGCGCCGACGGCTTCACGGGGCAGGTGAAGGTTCTGACATCGTGCCCGTCGTGCCTGCAGGGACTGTCGCGCTTCGAGGACGACGCGGGCACCGACGCCGACTACATCGTCGTCGAGCTCGCGAAGCACGTGCTTGGCGAATCGTGGATGGCCGACTACGTCGCGAAGGCGAACCGCGGCGGCATCGAGCGGGTCCTGGTCTAGGGCCCGTTAACGGGCCCTGGTACAAACCCGAGTCCACCGGGAAACGCGGCGATCGCTCCCCGGCCCTCCTGAAAAAGATCCCGCGGAAAGCGTCCGTCGCGAATCCGGCCGGCGTGTCGAACGCATCGCCGCGGGTGGAGGAAAGGGTTGCCTTTCGCGGCCTCGCACGATCGCGGGACCGTCGTGGTCATCCTAGGCGCCGCGCGTCCCGGAGGCAGCGTAAAAATCGCGTCCGCGATGCGGAAAATTAACGTCTCCGCGCCGCTCATCGGCTGGTCTCCGCGCGCGCATCGATGCCGGCCGACGGCTATGCTATAAGCATGAAACTTGACCGGTAGCCGTTGTCGATCCCCCGGCGTCGCGTAAGCGCGTGCCTTGGGTTGTTTGCTCGACGACCACGCCGGTGCGATCGTACCGTCTTTCGGAGAATCACCATGCAGGACGTCGCCGCTCCGCCGCTCGTCGACGCGGATGCCACGGGTGAGGCGGACCCCGGGCCCGAATCGTTGCCGGAGCTCGCCTTCAACGACGCGGCGAGTGCCGGCCGATGGATGAAGGCGCTGCCGTTGTCCGCGGTCGGGCAGGCCTACGAGATGCTGCTCGGCCAGCTGCGCGCGCTCACGGCGTCGGAGATGGGCCCGCGCGATCGCGCGACCATCGCCGAGCTCGCACGCGAGCCGGTTGCGCACCTGCATACCGAGCTTGCACGCCGCTACGCGGGCCGGCCGCAGCCGTCCGACGAGCGGGAAGCCGATGCCGCCGACCAGGCGGTCGCGCTATGGCAGGCGCTCTGGATCCAGTACTCGGTGTGCCTGCGCCCGCTGCTCGAAGGCAGCACCGAGCTCAAGGGGGTCAAGGCGAAGCTCCTGCAGCGCGCGCTCTACGTGGGCAAGCAGCTCATCGTCGTGCACGGGCTTGCGCGCCGCGTGCCCGATGCCGAGCTTTGGCAGGAACTGCATGCGTACTACCGGCTCGCCGAAATGCTCGACTGCACCACCGCTTCGGTCTCCGATCACCTGATGCCCGGCGCCGAGGGCCTGTCGTGCTATTCGACGTACAGCCACACGTTGTTGCTCGCGCTGGCCGATCCCTATGCGCTGAGCGCGCGCCAGATCGAGCTCACCGACCGCTGGCTCGGACTATGGGCGCGCAAGCTCTTTCCGTACGCGAAGCAGCGCGAGACCGAAGGGCCGATCATTGTCGTCGACCTCGAGGGTGCGCACGGCGCGATGCTGGCCGCCACGACGGCGAGCGCACAAGGGCCATCCTGGCGCTTCGGCTATCCGGCCAAGCTTTCGACGAGCGTTCGCGGACGTCTCAAGCGTCTCGCGAGCGGGGCCTCTCCCGCCGACCTGCAGCTTGGCGAGGACGTGTCGGCCGACGCGGCCAGCGCCCTGTTGGCGCACCTCGACGCCCAATGGCATCGGGTCGGCGGCGGCGCCAATCGCAAGCGCTCGAAAGCGGTCGAGATCGCCGCGGGCGGCATCGAAGGCGCGTATTTCCGCGTCGGCGGACGTTCGTTCCGCCACGTGGACCCGCTGGGTCGCGACAGCGATCCGACGAAATACCTGCAGACCGTCGGGGGTATTTCCGATTTCGACCGGCGCAAGGACGAGGCCGAACGAAGCTGGCCCTGGGAGAAGTGGTACGGGAGCTGCGAATGGCGCGAGGCGTCGCTGCGCCACCAGGGTGCGAGTGGCTGTCACTGGTTCCTCGACCAGCTCGTCGTCGTGCGCGAGGAGGGCGAAACGCGTCTCGGCCATGTTTCGCGCGTCGCGGTCGACGCCGACGGCGCGATCACCATTGCAATCAGGCTCTGGGCCGGTGCGCCGAAGGTGTTCGCGGTGCGCCTCGTCAATCCGAATCGAACCGAGGAACCGCCCGTTGCTGCGCTGATCCTCGACGAGACGCCCGAGGAGCCGACGACGCTGGTGATGTCGCCGCGGGCGTTCATCCCCAACCGGATCATGCGTTGCGACGAGCCGGGACAGATGCGCAAATTCAGGCTGACGCACATCCTGCAGCGCGGCGGCGATTTCGAGCGCGTCGCGTTCGAGGCGGTCGACCCCGATTTCTAGCTCCGGGCGAGCCGACCCTCGACCCGCAAACGGTACGGGGTCAGCCGGCCCGATCGCCGTTCCGTTCGGCGCGCGATAATGCGGGATGGCCAACCGTCTCGCCGGGGCCAGCAGCCCTTACCTGCGCCAGCACGCGAACAACCCGGTCGCGTGGCTTCCCTGGGGTGAGGAAGCGCTCACTTTAGCCAGGGACGAGAACAAGCCGATCCTGCTGTCGATCGGCTACTCCGCTTGCCACTGGTGCCACGTGATGGCGCACGAGTCGTTCGAGGACCCGGCGGTCGCCGCGGTGATGAACGAGCGCTTCATCAACATCAAGGACGATCGCGAGGAGCGCCCCGATCTCGACCAGATCTATCAGACCGCGCACGCGCTGATGACGCGACGCTCGGGCGGCTGGCCGCTCACGGTGTTTCTCACCCCCGACGGTGCGCCTTATTTCGCCGGGACCTATTTTCCGAAGCAGCCGCGCTACGGGATGCCCGGATTTCTCGATCTCCTGCCGCGTATCGCCGATGCGTTTCACGACCAGGGCCCGGCAATCGCCGAGCAGGCCGAACGGCTTTCGCGGGCGCTGGATGCGCTGGAGCCGACTCATCCCGCAAACGCGCTTCCGTCGGGCGCACCCGCGCAGGAACTCGCGCGCCTGACGCAGGCGTTCGACCCGGTCGACGGCGGATTCGGCGGCGCACCGAAGTTTCCACATGCGGCCGAGCTCGACTTCTGTCTGCGCGCATGGAGGCTTCGCGGCGACGATGGCGCGCGCACGATCGTGCGCACGTCGCTCGAGCGCATGGCGGCCGGTGGAATCTTCGACCAGCTCGGCGGCGGATTCTGCCGCTACAGCGTCGACGCCCGCTGGTCGATTCCGCATTTCGAGAAGATGCTCTACGACAATGCTGCGCTGCTCGCGCTTTACGCCGACGCGGCGCGCGCGCTCGACGAGCCGCGCTTCGGGGCTGTCGCGAAGGCGATCGTAAGCTGGCTCGTGCGCGAAATGCGCGCACCCGACGGCGCGTTCTACTCGAGCCTCGATGCCGACAGCGAGGGTGTCGAAGGGAAGTATTACGTGTGGACCCGCGACGAGGTGCGCGCCGTGCTGTCCGGCGACGAATGGACAGTTGCGGCGGCGCATTACGGGCTCGACGGGCCGCCTAATTTCGAGCAGCACGCCTTCAACCTGCGCGTGGCGGCGTCGATCGGCGACGTCGCGGCGAAGCTCGGCGCATCGCCGGCCGATGTCGAAGCGCGGCTCTCGCGTGCGCGTGCCGCTCTCCTCGCGGCGCGGGCGGCGCGCGTGCGCCCGGGTCTCGACGACAAGGTGCTCACGTCCTGGAATGCGCTGATGATCGCCGCCCTGGCGCGCGCCGCGCGGACGCTTTGCGAGCCCGCGTTCGCCGATCTCGCGTTCGCAGCACTCGATACGCTGGTCGCAACGGCCTGGCGCGATGGTCGCCTTTACGCGACACGCCACCGCGACGTCGCGTCGTTGCCCGCGTATCTCGACGACCATGCGTTCCTGCTTGCCGCGTTGCTCGAGGCCATGCAGACGAGATTTCGCCTGCGCGACTTCTCGTTCGCCGTCGAGCTCGCCGATGCGCTGCTCGAGCGCTTCGAGGACCGCGAGCGCGGCGGGTTCTGGTTCACGAGCCATGACCACGAGCGGCTCTATCACCGCACGAAGCCCCTGCACGACAATGCGACGCCCTCGGGCAACGGGATCGCGGCACAGTCGCTGATCATGCTCGGTCACCTGGCCGCCGAGCCCCGATACGTCGACGCGGCGGAGCGGACATTGAAGCTCTTCGCGCCGGCGCTCGCCGAATCGGGCGGTGCGCAATCCACGCTGCTGGTGGCGCTCGAGCGCCTGCTCGCACCGCCTTCCACCGTCGTGCTCGACGGCGAGCGTGCAACCACGCAGGCGTGGCAACGGATGCTCGAGCGCAAGTATCGGCCGGACGTCTGCATCGTCGACATCGCGGGTGCGGGCGCACCGGCGCCGCTGCGCAAGGGCGATGCGCCGGCAGACGGTGCGCGTGCCTGGATCTGCCGCGGCCTGCAGTGCCTGCCGCCCGTTGCGGCCGTCGATGCAATCATCCTTGCGCTGGATGCAAGCTGACGCATGTTATTTTTAGCGCTCGGTCACCCGCACGCGCTTCGTTCCCATTTCCAATGCACAAGGAGCTCCGATGAAAAGAATCGGTACCGCCGTCTTCGCCGCCGCCACCCTCGTTTTCGCGTCTGCCGCGATGGCGGACCAGCTCGAGGACATGATGAAAAAGAACGGTTGCAACGCCTGCCACGCGGAAGACAAGAAGATCCTCGGGCCGGCGTACAAGGACGTCGCCGCCAAATACAAGGGTGACTCGACCGCGGTCGCCAAGCTCACCGAGAAAGTGAAAAAGGGCGGCTCCGGCGTCTGGGGCCCGGTGCCGATGCCGCCGAATGCGCAGGTGTCCGACGCCGACATCAAGAAGATGGTCGAGATGATCCTGGCGCTCAAGAAGTAGCACACGCGGTATTGCCAGCGCGTTTTGATGCACTGCGGCAATCGCGCCGCGCGCGCATGTTTGTGCTACGCTTGCCGCGCACGCAGGAGAGAGCGTCTGACGTCGACGACGCCGCCGAAGGCGTAATCCCGAAACCGCTCAGGCAAAAGGGCTGTGTGCAAAGGCAGGCGCGATCTGGAGAGCGGTTGCGTGGCGGTTGACGCAACCCACCGAAGGGGCACCGGCGCAACGCAACACCGTTCGCCGCAATCTCTCAGGTAAAAGGACAGACGGGGCGGCGCGGACATCCGCGCCGCCCTTCGTTCGTTCACGCCAGGAAGCGCATGTGACAAGCACCACCGCCCTCAACGCCGTGCATCGCGCGCTGGGCGCACGCATGGTCGACTTCGGCGGCTTCGACATGCCGCTGCATTACGGCTCGCAGATCGACGAGCATCACGCGGTGCGCACCGGCGCCGGCATGTTCGACGTGTCGCACATGCGCGTCGTCGATCTCCATGGCAACGGCGGCGATGCGCCGCGCACGTTCCTGCGGCACGCGCTCGCGAACGACGTCGGCAAGCTCGCCAAGCCAGGCAGGGCGCTCTATTCGTGCCTGCTGCGCGAGGACGCGGGCGTGCTCGACGACCTGATCGTCTACTACCTGCGCGACGACTGGTTCCGCCTCGTCGTCAACGCGGCGACCGCCGGCAAGGACGTTGCATGGCTGCGGGCGCTCGCGGGTGAGCGGGCGCCTGGTCTTCGCATCGTGCCGCGCGACGATCTCGCGATGCTCGCGGTCCAGGGTCCGAACGCGCGCGACAACGTGTGGCGGGCCGTACCGGGCAGCGAGGCTGCGACGAAGGATCTCGCGCCGTTCAATGCGGCGTCGACCGCAACACCCGCGGGTGAACTCTTCATTGCACGAACCGGTTACACCGGCGAGGATGGCTTCGAGATCGTCGTCGCTGCCGCCGGTGCGGCTACGCTTTGGCAGGCGCTGCGCGATGCCGGTGTGACGCCTTGCGGACTCGGCGCGCGCGACACGCTGCGTCTCGAGGCGGGCATGAATCTCTACGGACAGGACATGGACGAGTCGGTGTCGCCGCTCGAGTCCGGTCTCGGCTGGACCGTCGACATGAAAGGCGAGCGCGACTTCGTCGGCCGCGCCGCACTGCTCGCGAGGCCCGTCTCGCGCCGCCTCGCGGGCCTCGTGCTGCAGGACGCGGGCGGCGTGCTGCGCGCGCATCAGAGCGTGCACACCACGCACGGTACCGGCGAAATCACCAGCGGCACGTTTTCGCCGACGATGAAAAAGTCGATCGCGCTCGCGCGGCTTCCGGCGGCCGTTGCCGACGGCGATGGCGTGCGCGTCGATGTACGGGGCCGTCTGCTCGGTGCGCGCGTGGTGAAGCCGCCGTTCGTGCGTCGGGGACGCGTGCTCGTCGCCTGACGTCGTTGCAAAAATTCCCTGGAGGAACGCTCGATGAATGTCCCGGATGGGCTCAAATATGCCGACACGCACGAGTGGTTGCGGGCCGAAGACGACGGCACGGTGACGATAGGCATCACCGATCATGCACAGGCGGCGCTTGGCGATCTCGTCTACGTCGACCTGCCCGCGGCGGGCAGAACGGTTGCCGCCGGCGATGCCTGCGCGGTGGTCGAGTCGGTGAAGGCGGCGAGCGACGTGTACGCGCCGATCGCCGGCGAGATTGTCGCGAGCAACACGTCGCTTTCGGGCTCCCCCGAAGCGGTCAACGAGGATGCGTATGCCGCGTGGCTGTTCAGGCTGCGCCCGGCCGATGCTTCCGCGCTGTCGGCATTCATGGACGCCGATGCGTATAAACGCCTGATCGCCGATGCCTGAAGCTGCGCAACGCAACGAGACGACGGACGCGACCAGCGTGCCCGCGCTGCAATCACTCGAGCGGCACGACGAGTTTCTCGCACGCCACATCGGCACGCCGCGGTCGGCGCAGGACGCGATGCTGCGCGAGATCGGCTTCGCATCGCGCGCCGCGCTGATGAGTGCGATCGTTCCCTCGGGAATCCGGTCCACGGAACCGCTGGCCCTGCCGCCGCCGCTCGGCGAGGCGGAGGCGCTCGCGAAGCTGCGCCGGATCGCTTCGCGCAACCGGGTGCTGAAGTCGTTCATCGGCCAGGGCTATTACGGCACGCACATGCCGGGCGTCATTCAGCGCAACGTGTTCGACAATCCTGCGTGGTACACGGCGTACACGCCCTATCAGCCGGAGATCTCGCAGGGGCGGCTCGAGGCGCTCGTGAATTTCCAGACGATGGTCACCGACCTCACCGGTCTCGCGATCGCGAATGCATCGATGCTCGACGAGGCGACGGCGGCCGCCGAGGCGATGACGCTGTGCCAGCGGGTGAGCACGTCGAAGCGCCGCGCGTTCTTCGTGGCCGACGACGTGTTCGCGCAGACGATCGACGTCGTGCGCACGCGCGCAGCACCGCTCGCGATCGAAGTCGTCGTGGGCCCGGTGAGCGAGGCGGCCGGCGCCGATGCGTTCGCCGCGCTGCTGCAGTATCCCGGTGCCGATGGCGACGTTCGCGATTACCGCGCGCTGGTCGACGCACTGCACGCCAGCGGCACGCTCGTCGTCGCCGCCGCCGATCTGCTCGCATTGACGCTGCTGTCGCCGCCCGGAGAATGGGGCGCCGACGTCGCGGTCGGCTCGACGCAGCGCTTCGGCGTGCCGATGGGATACGGCGGCCCGCACGCCGCCTACATGGCCACGCGCGACGCGTACAAGCGTGCGTTGCCGGGACGCCTCGTCGGCGTCAGCGTCGATGCGGCGGGGGCACCGGCGTACCGGCTCGCGCTGCAGACGCGCGAGCAGCACATTCGTCGCGAAAAGGCCACGTCGAATATCTGCACCGCGCAGGTGTTGCTGGCGATCATCGCGAGCCTGTACGCGGCGTATCACGGCGCCGAGGGCCTGACGGCGATCGCACGGCGAACGCGCCGCCTCACGGCGATCCTGCGCGCCGGCCTCGCACGACTCGGCTTCGACGTCGCAACCGGGATCGCTTTCGACACGCTGGTCATCGACACCGGCGAGCGCACCGGGGCGATCGCCGCGCGCGCGCTGGCGGCGGGCTGCAACCTGCGGCTTCGCGATGGTGCCTCGCTCGGCATTTCGCTCGACGAGACGACGACGCGTCACGATGTCGCGGCGCTGTGGCGCATTTTCACCGGTGGTGACGTTGCACTCGACGTCGAAACGCTCGACGCCGATGTCGACGATGCGTATCCGCCGGAAATCGCGCGAGCGTCGCCGTTCCTTACGCATCCGGTATTTCACCGGCATCGGTCCGAAACGCAGATGCTGCGCTACCTGCGCCGCCTCGCCGACAAGGATCTGGCACTCGACCGCACGATGATCCCGCTCGGCTCGTGCACGATGAAGCTCAACGCGACGTCCGAGATGCTGCCGGTCGCGTGGCCCGAGTTCGGCGCACTGCACCCGTTCGCGCCCGCCGACCAGGTGACGGGGTATCGCGAGCTCGTCGACGACCTCGAGCACATGCTGTGCGCGGTTACCGGATACGACGCGGTTTCGCTGCAGCCGAACGCGGGCTCGCAAGGCGAATACGCGGGCCTGCTGATGATCCGCGCGTACCACGCGAGCCGCGGCGAAGCCCACCGCGACGTCTGCCTGATCCCGGCATCGGCGCATGGCACGAATCCCGCGTCGGCGCAGCTCGCCGGCATGAGGGTGGTCGTCGTCGGCTGCGATCGCGACGGCAATGTCGACGTCGCCGAGCTCGAGGCGAAGGCGCGCGAGCATCGCGACAGGCTCGCGGCGATCATGGTCACGTACCCGTCGACGCACGGCGTGTTCGAGCCCGGCATCGGGCACGTGTGCGACATCGTGCACGCGCATGGCGGGCAGGTGTATGTCGACGGCGCCAACCTGAATGCGCTCGTCGGCCTTGCCGCGCCGGGCCTGTTCGGCGCCGACGTTTCGCATCTCAACCTGCACAAGACATTCTGCATCCCGCATGGCGGCGGCGGCCCGGGTGTGGGGCCCGTCGCATGCCGGGCGCACCTCGCGCCGTTCTTGCCGGGGCATCGGTATTTGCGCGTCGCACCCCCGCACCCCCACCCTCTCCCCGCCGGGGCGAGGGAGCCGAGCGACCACGAGGCGGGTGACGGGTCGGTTGCCACCAACGCCGTCAGCGCTGCGCCCTACGGCTCGGCGTCGATCCTGCCGATCTCGTGGATGTACATCACGATGATGGGTGCGCGCGGCCTGCGCGATGCAACCGAGAGCGCGATCCTCGCCGCGAACTACGTCGCGAAGCGCCTCGCGCCGCATTACCCGGTGCTCTACAGCGGTCCCGACGGCCTCGTCGCGCACGAATGCATCCTCGACCTGCGGCCGCTGAAGCCGCTGGCGGGCGTCGAGGTCGAGGACGTCGCAAAGCGGCTGATCGACTACGGGTTTCACGCGCCGACGATGAGCTTTCCAGTGGCTGGCACGCTGATGGTCGAGCCGACGGAAAGCGAGCCGAAGGAAGAGCTCGATCGCTTCGTCGCCGCGATGATCGCCATCCGCAACGAGGTGCGTGCAATCGAGAACGGCGCGTTCGACCGCGCCGACAATCCGCTGAAGCACGCGCCGCATACGGCCGCCGCGGTCAGCGCCGACACATGGACGCACGCCTACACGCGACAACAGGCGGCGTGGCCGCTTGCCACGCTCGCCGGCGACAAGTACTGGTGCCCGGTTGCGCGCGTCGACAACGTCCATGGTGACCGCAACCTGTTCTGCAGCTGTGTGCCGGTCGATGAGGCCGGCGCGCAGGCACCCATTCCGCTGACGCCGGCGCTTGCCTGACGACATGCGCGGAAAGACCAAAGTGGGGTCAGAGACCGATTTCCGGCGGAAGGTGGTATCCGTGCAAGCGCCATTGCCGGAAATCGGTCTCTGACCCCAATGCGCATCCTCGTGCTCGGCGGGGGTGTCGTCGGTGTCACTTCCGCCTGGTATCTCGCGCGCGACGGCCACGACGTCACGCTCGTCGATCGGCAGCCCGGGCCCGCGCTCGAGACGTCGTTCGCCAACGGCGGGCAGATCTCGGTGTCGTACGCCGAGCCCTGGGCGAATCCCGGCGCGCCGCTCAAGATCCTGAAGTGGCTCGCGCACGACGACGCGCCGCTGCTGTTCCGGCCACGGCTCGACTGGCGGCAATGGCGCTGGGGTCTCGCCTTTCTCCTCGAATGCCTGCCGTCGCGCACCCGCCGGAACACGATCCAGTGCCTCAATCTCGCGCTGTATTCGCGCGATTGCCTGAAGGTGCTGCGCGAAAGCACCGGCATCGCCTACGACCAGCTCGAGCGCGGCATCCTGCAGTTCTATACCGACGCGGCCGAATTCGATCGCGGCGTGCACGCTGCCGAGCTGATGCGCGTGTACGGCTGCGACCGCGACGTGAAGACGCCCGACGAATGCGTGGCGATCGAGCCCGCGCTCGCGCAATGCCGCGACAAGGTCGCCGGCGGCATCTACACGGCTACTGACGAATCGGGCGATGCACAGCGCTTCACGACGGAGCTCGCGCGGCTCGCGGCGGCCGAAGGCGTCGCGTTCGAATGGAGCACCGAGATCCAGGCGCTTTCGCCCGCGGGCGATGCGATCGAGCGCGTGCGCATCGTGCGCGAGGGGGCGCGCTTCGACACCCTTGCCGCCGACGCCTACGTGATGGCGCTCGGCAGCTACAGCCCGTTCCTGCTCGCGCCCGTCCACGTGCCCTGCAACGTCTATCCGGCGAAAGGCTACTCGGCAACGATCGACATCGGCGGGCATCGCGGTGCGCCGACGGTTTCGCTCACCGATTTCGACTGGAAGATCGTGCTGACCCGGCTCGGCCAAAGGCTACGCGTCGCCGGCACCGCGGAACTCAACGGCTGGGACACCTCGCTCAACCAGACGCGGTGCGAAGCCCTGACCGCGCGCACGTTCGAGCTCTTTCCCGACGCGGGAGATCGTGACAGCGTTCGCTACTGGGCGGGTCTGCGGCCCGCGACGCCGTCGAACGCGCCGCTGATCGGACGCACCCGCTATCGCAACCTGTTCCTCAACACGGGCCACGGCACGCTGGGCTGGACGATGGCATGCGGCTCGGCGCGCGCGCTGGCCGACGTCGTCGCGGGCCGCAAGCCCGACGTCGACTTCCGGTTCAGCGGCAGTTGAAGTCGTGGGTGGCAGGGCGTACCGCACTACCGGGCAAGCGGAGTCTACGGCCCGTACCCGCCTCCGTAGCCGGGCTGCATCGACGCGTCGCTGCTGCTGTTCACGCATCCGGGGGGCACGGGACCGACGCGCGCGAGGGAGATCGTGCCCGCGTGACCCGCGTTGCCGCCGCCGGTGAAGTTGAATTGCAGTTGCGCCGTCGAGCAGCTCGTGAAATTCACCACCGCAGAGCCAACGGGCGTGCTCGTTTGTGCCGCAGGCGTCGGTTGATCGAAGACGCCGCCCGTCGTCTCGAACAGCGTCAGCGGGATCATGCGGTTGCCGGGCGCGTAGCTCGCCGACCCCGTGAACCAGCGCTGGCCCGCGGCACCCGCCATCTGACCGGTCGGCGAATACGTGTACCAGGCAAACGACACCACCGACACGATCGGATTGACTTCGAACACGAACCCCTGTCCCGACGTCGCGGGGTCGAACCAGTTTCCGGACAGCGCGAAGTCGGCATTCGTTGTCGGCGCGGCCGTTCCGGTTGCGCACGTGACGTTCGGCGTGATGCGTGACAGCGGTATCGTCCCGCTGCGCCCGCTGCCGTCGCTGAACGCGTAGTTCAGCGACCCGCTCGTGCACGTGTCGAACGACAGCGTTCCCGATCCGACGGCCACGCCATTCGTGACTGGGGGCGCATCGAAATTGCCGCCGACGTTCTGGAAGATCGTGATGTTCACGTCGTCGTCGCCGCTTTGCGCGTGCCCGTTGAACGTGTACCAGCGCTGCCGGTCGGCGCCGCCGGCCGGTGCCACCTCGAACGTGAACCACGCGCCCTGGACGAGCGCGGTGCCGGCCGCGACCAGGTCCGGATAGAACTCGACCTCGAAGCCCTGGCCGCTCGTCGCCGGTTCGAACCACGAGCCGGTGAGCCCGTGCTGGTCGAGGTCGGGCGCCGTCGCAGCCGGCGGCGTCGGCGTTGTCAGCGTCGCCGTCGCGCCGGCGAAATTCTTCGGCGTTGCCGCAACCTGGTTGCCGTTGCGGTCGACTGCCGTTACGCCGTCGGCCGGCAATGCGGGAAGCGCGATCTGGTCGACGCCCGCGTAATTGAGCGTGCCGCCGGCCCTCGGAACGAAGCCGGCCGGTATCGTGTAGTCGGGTGTCACGAGTCCGAGTGCCGCGAATCCGCTCGTCGCGACCAGCACGCTGCGGCTCGCGGTGGAGGCTGACGGAAGATTCGCCGGGAACTGGAATTGCTGCATGCCACCCGCGCCGGTCGTCGTCAGGGAATTGCCTTGCCAGAAGTTCTCGCCGTCGGAGCCGGTGACCTCGCGCATCACGACGTATTGGACGCTGCCGTCGGCGTTCGAATACACCTGGTCGACGCGAAACAAATGAAACGCAGCGAGGGCGGACGAAGCGCAGAGCACGGCGACGAGGACGAGAAGCGAAACGCACGAGCGCTTCATGACGGTTCCTTTCGGCGAAGCCATGGCGCGCAAACAACGGCGCCCGTGCGGCTATTCCCCCGTCAGGAGCGAGGCAGCGCGACGTCGTACGCGAGCCGCCACCGGCCCGCGCGATCGCGCAGCCACAGGTGCGCGTAGTAACCGTCCTGCTCGTGCGCGGCGCGGTCGGTCTCCCGGTAGCGGCCCCACGTGAGCGCCATGTCGGCCGATCTTGCGACGCGTGCATCGATCGGCGTCCACGTCACCCGCTGGATGCGTTGCGCGGTTGCGCGCGCAATCGCGCCGCGCGATGCGATCGGTGCCGCGCCGTTCCGGTGCAATCGCGCGTCGTCGGCAAGAAGCCGCGCATAGCCGTTGGGGGTGAGCGCAGCACCGGCGGCGCCGAATCCGCTCGTCTCCTGTGCGAGCAGGTCGCGCCGTGCTGCGGCGGGCCGTGCCGGACCCGCGTAGCCGGGGCGGGGCGCGGCGCCGAGTGCGACGAAGTCGACCGTGCCGGCGGTGCCGATGCCGGCGTCGAGGATCACTTCCCAGCGTCCCGCGGGACTGCGCTGCCACACCGAAAAGAACGCGCCCTCGCGCCTCGTCTGCGGATTGGCGGCACTCGACAGCGTGTAAGGTCCGGTCGTGTAGCCGAAATCGTGGCTGCGTGCGACGCCCGCCTGTGCCGGCTTCCAGTCGAGCCGCAGCGCAAGCGGATCGGCAGGTGCGGCGCGTTCGCGAAACGCCTGCTGCACGCGTACCGGTGCGGGCTCGAGTGCGACGCCGTCGGCGGCGAAATTCGCGAGGAACGCGGCATGCACGCCGCGCTCCCGGCCCATGCGTGCGAATGCGAGTTCGGCATCGACGAGCGAGCCGAGTGCCACCTCTTCGGCATCGGGCTCGTGCGGCATCGCTTCAAGCGTAAAGAGCAGGCAGGATGCGCCGATGCAAAGCGCCGCGAGCGGGCGCATCATCAACGATGTGCGTTTTGCATGCGCTCGCATGCGTCCTCGCCGCCGCCCGGGTTTCATGATGAGATGCAATCCGGGCAAACGCCGCCTTTCCACGATTCGCTTCAGTATAATGTGCCGTTTCCGCTTGAACTACATGCGTCCGTTCACGTTTTCCTGCGCGCTCGCCGCCGCAGTCCTCGCCGTTTCGGTTCCCGCCGCCGCGCAGTCCCCGCTGATCGTTGCCGCGAAATCGCGCCCGAGCGCACGCTCCGCGGCGCCCGCGCCGTCGGTTCCCGAGACGCCGGCGAATCCGCCCGTCGTGCTGCAGACGCCCGGTGCGCCGGCCGCACCGACGATCGCTGCCGCGTCGTGGGTGCTCGTCGACACGCTGTCGGGCCAGACGCTCGGCGCGTCGAATGCCGACGAGCGTCGCGATCCTGCATCGCTCACCAAGCTCATGACCGCGTATGTCGCGTTCGAAGCACTGCGCGCGAAATCGATCGCGCCGGCGCAGATGGTGAGTGTGTCGGAGCGCGCCTGGAAGGCCGGCGGCTCGCGGATGTTCATCGAGCCGCGCAAGCCGGTGAGCGTCGACGAGCTCCTGCACGGCGTCATCATCCAGTCGGGCAACGATGCGTCGATTGCGATTGCCGAGCTCGTTGGCGGTACCGAGGAAGGCTTCGTCGACAGGATGAACCAGGAAGCGGCGAAGCTCGGCATGACGGGAACGCATTTCACCAAT
>DASSVX010000057.1:0-16271 GCA_035705655.1 Casimicrobiaceae bacterium | reverse complement strand
CGCAGGACCATCAGCTCATGTCGAGCGAGTTTCCGGGCGAGATCAACACGAACGGAAAGTATCCCGACCTGTTCAAGGTTGCGAGCATCGTTCCCGGCGACAAGGCGGCGCTGCCGGTCACCGAGACCGGCTGCAAGCTCGACTATCCGGCCTGATCGGGCGGCGGATCGGATGGACGCGTCGTGTGAACCGTTGCATGCCCCGGCGGCCGGGCCGCTTGCGTGGACGGATCATGACGCGCGGATGATGACGCGTTAGCCGGCGGACACCCGTCCGCCGGCGCTCGAGGCAACATCGAAGCGCAAGAGGAGCCGCATGCAGCTTCTGCTGTTCAACGCGTTCAACGGTCTGATCCAGGGCGTCTTCTACGCGCTGATGGCTCTCGGCCTCGCGCTGATCCTGAGCCTCAACTCGGTGATCAACATGGCGCACGGGGGCTTTCTCGTCATCGGCGCCTACCTTGCGTACTCGCTCGCGCCGTATCTCGGCTTCTGGGGCGCGCTCGTCGTGGGTCCCGTGGGTGCCGCGATCATCGGGCTCGGTGTCGAGCGCGTGCTGATCCGTCCGCTCTACAAGCGGCCCGATCCGCTGTACACGCTGCTGCTGACGTTCGGCCTGGCACTCATCATCGAGGACCTGACGCGCACGATCTGGGGCGCACAGGGCCTGCCGTTCCAGGTGCCGTCCGCGCTCAATTCGCCGATCAGCAGCGTGCTGTTCTTCATCACCGGTTACCGGCTGCTGGTCGTTGCGATCACGATGGCCGTGATGCTCGGGCTGTACCTCCTGTTGCGCTACACGCGGCTCGGCATCCGCATTCGCGCCGGAACCTTCGATCTCGAGACGGTCTCGGCGCTCGGCGTCAACATCTATCTGCTGCGCGCGCTCAACTTCGCGCTCGGCTGCCTGCTCGCCGGGCTCGCGGGCGTGCTCGCGGCGGGCATCCTCGGGCTCACGCCGCCGATGGGAAGCAGCCTCATCATGCCGAGCTTCGTCGCGATCATCGTCGGCGGCGTCGGCAGCCTCGTCGGCAGCATTCTCGGCGGACTGCTCATCGGCGTCGCGGCCGGCATCACGACAACCTACTATCCGGCGGCAAGCGAGGCGGTCATCTATCTGATCATGCTGATCGTCCTCGTGATCCGGCCGCGCGGCCTGCTCGGACAGGAGGGGCTGTTCGAATGATGCGCCGGCACGCGCCGGAGATCGTGCTGTGGATCGCATTGCTGACCGTGCCGTTGTGGCTCGGCTACGTCGGCGGCTATGCGGCGCTCGGCAGCAAGATCCTGATCTACGGCATCGCAGCGCTTGCGCTCAACCTCGTGCTCGGCTTCACCGGCGGGCTTTCGTTCGGCCACGCGGCGTACTTCGGGCTCGGCGCGTACGGCGCGGGAATGACGCTCAAATACCTGGTGCCCTCGACGCCGCTCGCAATCCTGGTCGGGACCGTCGTCGGGGGCCTCGCGGCGACGCTGCTCGGACCGCTCGTCATGCGACGGCGCGGCATCTACTTCGCGATGATCACGATCGCGATCGGGCAGCTTTTCTATTTCGTGGTCGTCCGCTGGAACAACGTGACGGGCGGCGAGGACGGGCTGGCCGGATTCCGGCGCCAGCCGCTGCATCTCGGCAGCTTCGTCTACGACGCGCAGAGCGAGTCGAAATACTATTACCTCGTTCTGCTGTGCTTCGCCGTCGCCGTGGTGATCATGCGCGTGCTGCTCGCGTCGCCGCTCGGTCATACGTGGGTCGCCATCCGCGAGAATCGGCGCCGCGCACAGTTCCTCGGCGTACGCACCGACTTCTACGTCTGGGCGGCATTCGCGATCTCGGGCACGCTGACGGCGCTGGCCGGCACGCTGAACGCCATGCTCTTCAACTTCGCGTCGCCGCAGGATCTGCACTGGATCCTGTCGGGCAACTTCGTGATCATGATCGTGCTGGGCGGCATGCGGAAGTTCTGGGGGCCGCTCGTCGGCGTGACGATCTTCGTCGTCGCGCAGGACTACCTGTCGAGCCTGACGGACAACTGGATGACGGCGATCGGCCTCCTGTTCGTGCTGATCGTGCTGCTGTTCCCGAAGGGCATTCTCGGATTGGTGCGGCGGCGCGGACGCGAGCTCGCGGTGGCGGTCACCGGCCCGCGAGCGGCGATCGAACGGAGCACGGCAACGATCGAGCCGCCGCCTGCGCCGCTGAAGCAGGAAATGAAATGAGCGCCGCCGGGCCGTCCCAAGGCGCGAAGCGCGGGGGGACCCAATGAGCGCTGCAGAGCCGCCTCAAGGCGCGAATTGCGCCCCCTCGGGGGGCAGCGCAGCGGCGAAGCCGCAAGCGTGGGGGGATCATACAAGCCTGCTTCGGCTCGCCAACGTGAGCCGGCACTTCGGCAAGCTGCAGGCGGTGCAGGACGTCTCGTTCTCGATGGACGAGGGCGAGCTTCGCGCGGTGATCGGCCCCAACGGCGCCGGGAAGACGACATTCTTCAACCTCATCACCGGATTCGTGCCGCCGACGTCGGGCGACATCTGGTTCGACGACGAGAACATCCGCGATCGCACCGTCGTGCACCGCGTGCGCAAGGGCATCGTGCGCACGTTCCAGATCACCGAGGTGTTTCCCGACCTGACGATCTACGAGAACGTGCGGGTCGGTGCGGAAACCGCCGCGGGGCTCAACGGGCGGCCGTGGCTGCCACGGGCGATGCGAGCCGACATCGCGCGCCAGGTCGACGAGCTCCTCGATGTCGTCGGACTCGAAACGAAGGCGGACAAGGTGGTCGGCGAGCTTGCACACGGCGATCAGCGTGTCGTCGAGATCGCCCTGGCGCTCGCGATGAATCCGCGGCTGCTCCTGCTCGACGAACCGACGGCCGGCATGGGCGACACCGAGACCGATCACATGGTCGACCTCGTGCGGCGCCTGCACGCGCAGCGGAAGCTGTCGATCCTGTTCATCGAGCACGACATGAGCATCGTGTTCGGCATCGCGCAGCGCATCACGGTGCTCGACCAGGGACGGGTGCTCGCCGAAGGCAGCGCCGACGAGATTTCGCACAACGACGCGGTGCGCGCCGCGTACCTGGGGACCGACGCATGAGCGGTGGCGTGCTCCCCCCCGTCGATCGCGCGGCGGTGCTCGAGGCGCGCAACGTGCACGCGTTCTACGGCAAGAGCCATATCCTGCACGGCGTGTCGCTGCGTCTCGACGAGGGCGAGATCGTCACGGTGCTCGGCCGCAACGGTGCCGGCAAGACGACGACGATGCGCAGCCTGATGGGGCTTACCGCCGTGCGCGAAGGCAGCGTCCACATGCTCGGCCAGGACACGACGCGCTGGCCCGCCTACAGGATCGCCCGGCTCGGTGTCGGCTACGTGCCCGAAGGCCGCAAGATCTTCGGCAACCTGACCGTGCTCGAGAACCTGACGGTGCCCGAGGCACGCCCCGGCGCATGGACGCTCGACCGCGTCTTCAAGCTGTTTCCACGGCTCGGCGAGCGCAAGACGCAACTCGGGCGCCAGCTCTCGGGCGGCGAGCAGGAAATGCTGTCGATCGCGCGCCCGCTGCTGCTCAATCCGCGCGTCATGCTGCTCGACGAGCCGTCGCAGGGCCTGGCGCCGCTCATCGTGCAGGAAGTGATGCAGGTGGTGCGCGCGATGCGCGACGAGGGATTGTCGGTGCTGCTCGTCGAGCAGAACGTGCCGCTGTCGCTCGGCATCGCCGATCGCGCCTACATCCTCGACGACGGCAAGGTCGTCTACTCGGGCACGGCCGCCGAGCTCGCAGCCAACCACGATCTCGTCGAAAAGCTCGCCGGCGCCACGGCGCAGCATTGAGTTTGCGGCGCCTCGCGCCGCGCCTCAGCGTTCCCCGCGTTCCCCCTTCCGGCCTTGCGCGGCCGGTGTTGTCATCGTGCTGTCACATTGCGCCGCCACACTGCACGGTGTCATCAACGAAGAGGACATCGAATGCGAAGCATGAAGGCGGGCTTGACGGCGATCGCCGCGGCGCTCGCCGTGCCGCTGGCGCCGGCCGTCGCGGCCGACATCACCGGCGCGGGCGCCACGTTTCCGTTCCCGGTCTACGCCAAATGGGCGGCTGCGTACAAGACGACGACGGGCATCGGCATGAACTACCAGTCGATCGGATCCGGCGGCGGCATCGCGCAGATCAAGGCGAAGACGATCGATTTCGGCGCGTCCGACATGCCGCTCAGGCCCGAGGAGCTCAAGCGCGCAGGGCTCGTGCAATTTCCGGCAATCATCGGCGGCGTGGTGCCGGTGATGAACGTCGACGGTGTTGCACCCGGCGCGCTGAAGCTCACGGGACCGGTGCTTGCGGATATCTATCTCGGCAGGGTCAAGCGGTGGAACGACAAGGCGATCGCCGAGCTGAACGCCGGGATCCGGCTGCCGGATGAAGCGATTGCCGTGGTGCACCGTTCCGACGGCTCGGGAACGACGTTCCTCTGGACCGAATACCTGTCGAAGGTCAGTATCGAATGGAAGACGAAGGTCGGGGCGGGCACGGCAGTCGCCTGGCCCGAGGGCGTCGGCGGCAAGGGCAACGAAGGCGTGGCGGCCTACGTCCAGCGCATCAAGGGCGCGCTCGGCTACGTCGAATATGCGTACGCGAAGCGCAACGGCATGGCGCATGCGCTCGTGCGTAACCGCGATGGCCAGTATCCCGCACCCGACGACAGCACATTCCAGGCGGCGGCCGCCAATGCCGACTGGAAGAACGCGCCGGGCTTCTACCGGATCCTTACCGACGAGCCGGGTGCTTCCGCATGGCCGATCACCGGCGCGAGCTTCATCCTGCTGCACGCAACCCAGCAGAAGCCGCAAAACGCGGTGCAAGTGCTGAAATTCTTCGATTGGTCGTTCAGGAACGGTCAGAAGCTGGCCGGGGAGCTCGACTACGTTGCGCTGCCGCCGAATCTCGTCGAGCTCGTCGAGTCGTCGTGGAAGGCGACAATCAACGATGCGAGCGGCAAGCCCATCTGGCCGGCGAGCGGGGAGTAACCGCCGGCGCACGATGAGTTCGATGAGCATCGACGTACTGCCGGTCGCGAATGCGCAACGCCGGATGCGCCGTGCCGCGGCCGGTCGGCGGCAGGACGCGTTGTTCGCGCACGCGACGCGTGCGTTCGCCGCGCTGGTGCTGATGCTGCTCGTCGCGATCGTGATCGCGCTCGGTTACGCGGCGTGGCCGGCGCTGTCGAAATTCGGCCCCCGCTTTTTCATCAGCAACGCCTGGAATCCGGTGACGAGCGAGTTCGGCGCGCTCGCCCCGATCTACGGCACGATCGTGACATCGGCGATCGCGCTTCTGATCGGCGTCCCGGTGAGCTTCGGGATCGCGCTCTTCCTGACCGAAATGTGTCCGCCGTCGCTCAAACGCCCGCTCGGCACCGCCGTCGAATTGCTGGCGGCGATTCCATCGATCATCTACGGGATGTGGGGCCTCTTCGTATTTGCGCCGTTCTTCGCCGACCACGTGGAACCGCTGCTCACAGGCACGCTGGGCAACGCGTGGGTCATCGGCCCGTTGTTCCAGGGCGCCCCGACGGGACTCGGCGTGCTGACGGCGGGCATCATCCTGGCGGTCATGGTGATCCCGTTCATCGCGGCGGTGATGCGCGACGTGTTCGACATCGTGCCGCCGGTGCTGAAGGAATCTGCGTACGCGATGGGTTGCACGACGTGGGAGGTCGTGCGCAGCGTCGTGCTCCCGTACACGCGCGCCGGTGTCGTCGGCGGCATCATGCTCGGCCTCGGCCGCGCCCTTGGCGAAACGATGGCGGTGACGTTCGTGATCGGCAATGCCTATCGCATCCGCGCGTCGCTGCTGGAGCCCGGCAATTCGATTGCGTCCGCGCTCGCGAACGAGTTCAACGAGGCGGCCGATCCGGTGCACCGCGGCGCACTGATCGCGCTCGGGCTCGTGCTGTTCGTGCTGACGCTGATCGTGCTCGCCGCCTCGAGGCTGCTGATCGCGCGGCTCACGCGCGGCGAAGGTGCGCCGGCGTGACACGTCCGACCGCGCCGCTTGCATGGTCCCCCTACGCTTGCGGCGTCGCCGCTGCGCTGCCCCTCGAGGCGGCGCGGTTCGCGCCCTGGGGCGGCCCGGCGGCTCTCACGGAACGGTCGCGGCGATGACGCGCCGTTATCGCCGCCGTCTTTTCGTGAGCCGGTTCAACCTCGCGATGTCGCTGGCGACGATGGCGCTCGGGATGCTCTTCCTGTTGTGGATTCTCGCGACCCTTTTTGCGAATGGGCTCGCCGCGCTGTCGCCGTCGCTGTTCACGCAGATGACGCCGCCCCCGGGCGCGGCAGGCGGATTGCGCAACGCGATCTTCGGCAGCGTGCTGATCGTCGCGACGGCGACGCTCGTCAGCACGCCGATCGGCATGCTCGCCGGCATCTATCTCGCCGAGTACGGCCGCAGCGGCTGGCTTGCGGAGGCGACGCGTTTCGTCAACGACATGCTGCTGTCGGCGCCGTCGATCGTCCTCGGTCTGTTCGTCTACGCCGTCTACGTGCTGCAGATCGGCCACTTTTCGGGCTGGGCCGGCTCGCTGGCGCTGGCGCTGATCGCGATTCCGGTGGTCGTGCGCACCACCGAGAACACGCTGCGCCTCGTACCGGGCAGCCTGCGCGAGGCCGCCGTGGCGCTCGGGGCACCGAGATGGAAGGTGATCGTGAAGGTCACGCTCAAGGCCGCGCGCGGTGGCGTCATCACCGGCATCCTGCTCGCCGTCGCGCGCATGTCGGGCGAGACGGCGCCGCTGCTCTTCACCGCGCTCAACAATCAGTTCTGGAGCACCGACATGAATGCGCCGATCGCCAACCTGCCCGTCGTCATCTTCCAGTTCGCGATGAGCCCGTTCGACGACTGGAAGACGCTGGCGTGGGCGGGTGCATTGCTGATCACGCTGGCGGTGCTGACGCTCAACATCGTGGCACGAGCCGTGTTCCGGCCGTCGGCATTGCGATGATGCCGATGCCGCTCATCGACGTGCCCGTTCGCTCGCCTGCCGTGACGACGCCGCGCGATGCGGCGAGCACCGCCGGGGCGAAGATGTCGATTCGCAATCTGGACTTCTTCTACGGCGGCTTCCAGGCGCTTGCGCATGTCGACCTCGACATCGCCGAGCGCGAGGTCACCGCGTTCATCGGTCCGTCGGGCTGCGGGAAATCGACGCTGCTGCGCACGCTGAATCGCATGTATTCGCTGTATCCCGGGCAGCGCGCAACCGGCGAGGTCCGGTTCAACGGCGTGAACATCCTCGACGCGTCGACCGACGTCAATCTGCTGCGCGCGAAGGTCGGCATGGTGTTCCAGAAGCCGACGCCGTTCCCGATGTCGATCCACGAGAACGTCGCGTTCGGCGTGCGCCTCTACGAGCGGCTGTCGGCGCGCGCCATGGACGAGCGCGTCGAATGGGCGCTCACGAAGGCGGCCATGTGGAACGAGGTAAAGGACAAGCTCCCGCAGTCGGGGATGGCATTGTCGGGCGGCCAGCAGCAGCGGCTTTGCATCGCGCGCGCCATCGCCGTGCTACCCGAGGTGCTGCTGCTCGACGAGCCGACCTCGGCGCTCGATCCGATCTCCACCGCGCGCATCGAGGAGCTGATTTCGGAGCTCAAGGCCGACTACACCATCGCCATGGTCACGCACAACATGCAGCAGGCGGCCCGCGTGTCGGACAGGACGGCCTACATGTATCTCGGCGAGCTCGTCGAATTCGGCCCCACCGATCAGGTCTTCCTGAAGCCGGCGCGCCGGGAGACGGAGGATTACATTACCGGCAGGTTCGGATAGGACGGGCGATGACCGAGCATACGAACAAGCAGTTCGACGCCGAGATGGAGGCGATCCGTTCCGGCGTGCTGTCGATGGGCGGCACGGTCGAGCGTCAGTTGCGCCGCGCGGTCGACGCCCTCGAAAACGACGACGACGGCGCACGCGGCGGCGCCGTCGCGGCCGACGAAGCGGCGATCAATCAGTTGCAGATGGCGATCGACCAGCAATGCGCGCAGATCATCGCGCGGCGCCAGCCCGCGGCCGTCGACCTGCGGATCGTGCTGACGGTGAGCAAGATCGTCAACGACCTCGAGCGCAGCGGCGACGAGGCTAAGAAGATTGCGTACAGGGCCGCCGAGACGCGCGGCAGCGAGCGGCTTGCGCGCGTGCGCCATTACGATGTGCTGCGCGCGCTCGATCGCGCGACGACGATGCTGCGCGAGGCGCTCGACGCCTTCGCCCGCCTCGATGCGGTGGCCGCCGCCGAGATCGTCGCGCGCGACGCCGAGATCGATGCCGCGTTCGCGTCGATCCTGCGTCAGCTCGTGAGCTACATGATGGAGGATCCGCGCACGATCACGCCGGCGCTCGAGATCGTGTTCGTGGCAAAGTCGATCGAGCGCATCGGCGATCATGCGAAGAACATCGCCGAGGCGGTGGTCCAGGTGGTCATGGGCAAGGACGTCCGGCATGCATCTCCCGACGAAATCCGCGCCGAAGTGGCCGGGCGCTGAGCGCATCGGTGGCAAAGCCTTGACGCCGTCGATTCTCGTCGTCGAGGACGAGCCGGCAATCCTCGAGCTGCTGAAATTCAGCCTGCAGGACGCCGGCTACGAGGTGCTGGAAGCGCTCGACGCCGCCGCGGCACAACGCGCGCTTGCACAGCGGCTGCCCGATCTCGTGCTGCTCGACTGGATGCTCCCGGGGCAATCCGGGCTGGCACTCGCGCGGCAACTCCGCGCCGACCGGCGCACGCGCGAATTGCCGCTCATCATGGTCACCGCGCGCACCGAGGAAGCGGACAAGATCGCCGGCCTCGAGGCCTGGGTCGACGACTATGTGACGAAGCCGTTCAGCCCGCGCGAGTTGAAGGCGCGCATCAAGGCGGTGCTGCGCCGGCGCGCGCCCGAAGCCGCGCAGGACACGCTGCGTTCGGGAAAGCTGACGCTGGACGGCGTTGCGCATCGCGTCAGTGTCGCGGGCACCGACATTCCGCTCGGCCCGACCGAATTCCGGATGCTGCGCTTTCTGATGGCGCGACCCGACCGGGTGCTCACCCGCACGCAACTGCTCGACGGCGTCTGGGGCGACCACGTCTACATCGAGGAGCGGACGGTCGACGTGCACATCCGGCGCCTGCGCCTGGCGCTCGAGGCGTCGGGCGCTGCGTCTGCGATCGAAACCGTGCGCGGCAGTGGCTACCGTTTCGTTTCGCATCCGGCCGCAGATGCGTCGCCTGAAGCGGACGCGGGTCGAAGGTGAGCAGCTTCGCCTGGCGCGCGCTGCGTGCGCCGGCCGCCGTCGCGTTGCTTACCGTGCTGTGCGCCGCCGCCGGCGGGGCTGCGCTCGCGCTCGCCGTGCTGGCGCTCGGCGCATCGGCGATCATCGCCTTTCATCTGTTTCATCTTCATCGGCTGGACGTGTGGGCCCGCGCTGCGCCGGACACGGACGTACCGGAGGGTCGCGGCGCCTGGGCGGCGCCGTTGGGATCGATCCATCGCCGCGTTCGCGCGCGAAACGCCTACGAGCGCGAACTGCGGCAGGTCATCGAGCGTTTCCGCCAGGCGGCGACCGCGATTCCCGACGGCATCGTCGTGCTCGACGCGGCGAACCGCATCGACTGGGCGAATGCGCGCGCGCTTGCGCAGCTTGGTCTCGATCTCGCGAAAGACCGCGGACAACCGATTGCGAACCTCGTGCGCCAGCCGGAATTTCGCCGCTATGTTGCAAGCGGCGATTATGGCGCACCGGTCGTCGTCGAATCCGACCGCGAGGCTGCGTGCACGCTGGCGCTGCAGCTCGTGCCGTTCGCGCACGACCAGAAGCTCCTGATAGCGCGCGACATCACCGGGATGGAAGCGCTCGCGCGCGTGCGCCGGGATTTCATCGCCAGCGTCTCGCACGAGCTCAAGACGCCGCTCACGGTCATCAGCGGCTTCATCGAGACGCTGCAGGATGTCGACGTCGGGATGCGCGAGCGCGCGCGCTTCCTGCAACTGATGCAGGAACAGGCGACGAGCATGCGACGTCTCGTTGCCGATCTGCTGACGCTGTCGGCGCTCGAAACCGAACAGGGTCCGGTGCACGAGGAGCGCTTCGCAATCCTGCCGCTGCTGACCGGCCTTTCGTCGGACGCCGGCGCGCTCTCCAACCGGGCGCACCGCATCGGCGTCGACGCGGCGGACGCCGCGACTGTCATCGGAAGCCGCGAGGAGATCGCGAGCGCGTTCGGCAATCTCGTCAGCAATGCCGTCCGGTATACGCCACCCGGCGGAACGATCACGCTGTCGTGGCGCATCGACGTCGACGGAAGCGGTGTCTTCGCGGTCTGCGACACCGGCATCGGCATCGCCGCCGAGCACATCCCCCGACTTACCGAACGGTTCTACCGCGTCGATCGCAGCCGCTCACGTGCGACCGGTGGAACGGGACTCGGCCTTGCGATCGTCAAGCACGTGCTGCTCCGCCATCAGGGCGACCTTGCGATTGCAAGCGAGCGCGGCAACGGAAGCACGTTCACGGTGCGGCTTCCGGCGCAGCGCGTCGAACGCGCGCCGCCCGCCGGACGCGCGAGTGCGGGGAGCGGCTCGACGGAGACCGAAGTGCCTACCAGTATCGAAGTGCCGCGCGAAACAGGCGCTTGATCACGTCGCGATCGACATCGATCGGCGCATTCTTGATGACGCGGTACTGAGGTTCGGCGCCCGTCGCGAGCGCGTCGATCTGCGCCTCGCCGAAGCCGAGTGCCGTCAATCCGTTCGGCATCCCGGCCGCGCGCATCAGCTCGATGATGCGTCCGGCGAGCACTTCGCCCGCGTCGGTGTGCGTGGCGCCGTTCGTCGCGCCGCCGAGCGCGCGCGCGCAGCGCAGGTGACGCTCGGGGTGCGCGAATGCGGTGTGCCGCCACACCGACGGATTGTTGAGCACGACCGACATGCCGTGCGGGATCAGCGACTTGCCTTCAGGATAGCCGTCGACGTGCCAGTCCTTGATCAGCCCCGACACGGCGTACGACAGGCCATGCGGCAGATGACAGCCGGCCGCGTTGAATGCGATGCCCGCAAGCATCGCCGCGTACATCATTTCGGTGCGCGCCTCGGTGTCGGAAGCGTCGTCCACCGCGCGCACCAGATACTGGCCGACGCTCGTCAGCGCCTGCGTTGCCAGTGCATCGGAGAACGGGTTGGCGCCCTGCGATACCGGCCGGCGAATCCCTTGCGCGGGATTGAGACGGCGTGGATAGAGGCGGGCGGTGATGGATTCGAGCGCATGGCTCATGCAATCGAAGCCGGTCGATGCAACGACGTTGGCCGGCAGCGAGCGCGTGACATCGGGGTCGACGAGCGCGATCGTCGGGATCAGCCGGCGCGAGATGATGCCGGTCTTCGCGTTCATCGATGTGAGCGTGAAAATCGAGATGCCCGTCGTCTCGGAACCCGTGCCCGATGTCGTGGGGCAGGCAATGTGCGGCTTGACGGGCCCGGGCACGCGCTGCCCGGCGCCGATCGGCGCGTTCACGTAGGTCATGAACTCGGCCGGCTGGCTTGCGTACAGGTTGGCCGCCTTGCACGTGTCCATCACGGATCCGCCGCCCACCGACACGTAGCCGTCGACGTTGCTCTCACGCGCGAAGCGGGCCGCTTCCTGCAACGATTTGTCGGTGGGCTCGATGACGACGTCGTCATACACGACGCAATCGACATTCGCGGCGGCGAGCGACGCCTTCACCTTCGCGACATGCTCGCCGCTTGCGAGACGCCGGTCGGTGAAGAGCGCGACGCGCTTCAATCCGAGCTCGGCCGCATTGTCGCCGGCTTCGGCGAGGACACCCGGGCCGAACGTGAACGTCGGCATTCCGAGCGTGAATCCGCGGTCGCTGCCTTCGAGGGCGGCGAAATCGGCGTGACAGCAGGCCATGGTCAATCTCCTTTGGCGGGTCGGGTCGAAGCGCTAGCTCACCGCGCCGAGGCCGTATGCGGCGTAACGAGCGGAACGCGGGGGAAATAGCCTGCGTATCGTCCGGCGTCCCGGGTGAGGATGCCGCAGCCCGCGACCGCAGCATGCGCGCCGATGAAGTAATCGGCGAGGACGTTACTGCGGTTTCCTCCGGCGCGCCGATATTTCATGAAGGCCCGCCCTGCGAGAAACAGCGCTGCTCGCGGGAGCTCCTGGAACTGAAGGTTCATCTTCGCAATGGCGTCGTCCAGCGCATCGGCGGATTCGAACAGCAGTGAAAGTTCGGCGTAGATCACCGGGTTGATCGTGAGCTCATGCACCTGTGCCTGCGCGCGAAGCTGTCGCACCGACCAGTCGGCCCAGTCAGCATCATTTTCGAGGACATCGATGAGAACGTTCGTGTCGACGAGCAGCACGAAGGGTGCTCAGTCGTCACCGCGCAAAAGCGCCATCAGGTCGTTGGTGCGCCATTTGACTTGTGCCTTGCCCCGCGCCGACTCGAACCGATCGCGTTTGGCCGTCGATCTTGGCGCGACCTTTTGAAGCACGACCTGCCCGGTGGGGTTCACGGCGAAATCGACGCTGTCGCCAGGCGCGAGCCGCAACGCCTCACGCACTCGCTTCGGAATCGTCACCTGGCCCTTGCTGGTTATCGTAGTGGCCATTGCGCATACCCTTGAGTAATACCAAATATCGTATGGTATTACTTACCGACGATCGATGCCAAGACCTCGCTCGAGCCAGCCGGCTCATCTGTCGCCGGCAAGAATCGCCGCTGCCGTCTTCTCGGCAATCATCACGACGGGCACGTTGGTGTTGCCGGATACGAGCGTCGGCATGATGCCGCAGTCGATGACGCGCAAGCGCTCGACGCCGTGCACGCGCAGCTCCGGATCGACCACCGCCCCCGGGTCGCTCGCCGGTCCCATGCGCGTGGTGCCGCTCGGGTGGAAGATCGTTCCGCCCGTGTTCTTCACGAATTCGAGCAGGTCGTCGTCGCTTTGCACCTGCGGCCCCGGCCGGTATTCGTTTTCGACGTACGGCCGCAGCGCATGCGTCGCCGCAAGTGCCCGCGCGAGGCGTATGCCGGCCACGATCGTCGCCCGGTCTTCGGGCGTCGACAGGTAGCGCGGTTGCATCGCGGGCGGCTCGAGCGGGTTCGTCGACTTGATGCGCACCGTGCCGCGCGACGTCGGCCGCAACTGGCACACCGACATCGTGAAGGCCGGGAACGTGTGCACCGGCGAGCCCGCCATGTCGGACGACAGCGTCGCGAAGTGGAACTGGACGTCGGGCCGCGTCGCACCGGGCATTGCGCGGGCGAAGATGCCGCCCTGGTTGATGCCGATTGCCATCGGTCCACGACGGCGAAAGACGTAGTCGATCCCCATGGCGAGCTTGCCGCCGAGCGTGCGCAGCGCATCGTTGGTGGTGATCGGCTGCGTGCAGCGGAAAATCGCGCGCGCCTGCAGATGATCCTGCAGGTTTTCGCCGACGCCTTCGAGTGGATGCTGCACCGGAATGCCGAGCGATTGCAAAAGCGATGGGGGGCCGATGCCGGACAGCTGCAGCAACTGCGGCGATTGCAGCGCACCGGCTGCGAGGATCACTTCGCGGTTCGCGCCAACGGTGCGCTCGGTGCCCCGTTGGCGATACACGACACCCGTTGCGCGCCGATTCTCGAGCACGATGCGCGTCGCATGCGCATTCGTCTCGACATGCAGGTTGCGCCGTGCGCGCGCGGGCTTCAGATAGGCGACGGCCGTCGAGCAACGCCGGCCGTTGCGCGTCGTCAGTTGGTAGTAGCCGGCACCTTCCTGCGTGGCGCCGTTGAAATCGTCATTGGCCGGAATGCCGAGCTCACCGGCGCCGGCGATCATCGCCTCGATCAGCGGATGGGCAGCGCCGATGTCCGACGCCCACAGCGGGCCGTCTGCGCCGTGCCATTCGCTCGCCCCGCGCACGTTGTGCTCGAGTCGCTTGAACCACGGCAGCACGTCGGCGTAGCTCCAGCCGGTGTTTCCCGCCGCCGCCCACGCGTCGTAATCCTCGCGCTGGCCACGGATGGAAATGAGCCCGTTGATCGCCGAGCTGCCGCCGAGCGTGCGCCCGCGCGGCCAGTACACCTTGCGCCCGTTCATCGCCGGCTCGGGCTCGGTGTAGAAGCCCCAGTTGACGACCGGATGGAACATGGTCTTCGCATAGCCGATCGGGATGTGGATCCACGGATAGGTGTCGCGCGGACCGGCCTCGAGCAGCAGCACCGTGTAGCGGCCGTCCTCGGAAAGCCGATTTGCGAGCACGCAGCCGGCCGATCCGGCGCCGATGACGACGTAATCGAAACTTGCGGTGGCGGGCGGCATTCGAAGGAGGGATGCGTTGTGCGTACGCCGGCGCAATCAGCGCCGGGTTTGCGGCGGCAAGCAACTGATTCTAAAGGAGGCGGCGAACGCATGCGGCGGACGCTCGCGCGTTGGCCCCGAATTTGACCGGCTTCGCATCCAACTGCTACAATCGCGCGTTTCGACGGAGGGGTTCCCGAGCGGTCAAAGGGAGCAGACTGTAAATCTGCCGGCTCTGCCTTCGAAGGTTCGAATCCTTCCCCCTCCACTTCAGGAGTCAGGGATCAGAGGACAGGGAACAGAAGCGCCGGCGATACCGGTGGAGGCGCGTCGAGCGCCGGTTCTGTTGCCTGTTGCCTGACCTCTGTTACCTGATGCGCGGGTGTAGCTCAATGGTAGAGCAGAAGCCTTCCAAGCTTACGACGAGGGTTCGATTCCCTTCACCCGCTCCAGGATTGCAGGAAGGTGTACCGAATTCGCGGTTACGAACGAGCGCCCATGTAGCTCAGTGGTAGAGCACTCCCTTGGTAAGGGAGAGGTCGTGCGTTCAATCCGCACCATGGGCACCAAGCGTAGCGCGCAAAAGTAAACCCCTGCTTTTGCGCGATTGAGTCAGCGTCGAATCGCGGGCGGAGCCCGACGATTCGACGGGGAAAGATCAACGAAAAGGCTGGAGACAGCGACATGGCAAAAAGCAAATTCGAGCGCACGAAGCCGCACGTGAACGTGGGGACGATTGGTCACGTGGATCACGGGAAGACGACGCTGACGGCGGCGATCACGTCGGTGCTGTCGAAGAAGTTCGGCGGCGAGGCGAAGGCGTACGACCAGATCGACAACGCGCCGGAGGAGAAGGCGCGGGGGATCACGATCAACACGGCGCACGTGGAGTACGAGACTTCGAAGCGGCACTACGCGCACGTGGACTGTCCTGGGCACGCGGACTACGTGAAGAACATGATCACGGGTGCGGCACAGATGGACGGGGCGATCCTGGTGGTGAGTGCGGCGGACGGGCCGATGCCGCAGACGCGGGAGCACATTCTGCTGGCGCGCCAGGTGGGGGTGCCGTACATCGTGGTGTACCTGAACAAGGCGGACATGGTCGACGATGCGGAGCTTCTGGAGCTGGTGGAGATGGAGGTGCGGGAGCTGTTGTCGAAGTACCAGTTTCCCGGGGACGACACGCCGATCGTGATCGGGTCGGCGAAGCTGGCGCTGGAGGGGGACAAGGGCGAGATGGGCGAGGGCTCGATCATGAAGCTCGCCGATGCGCTGGACAGTTATATACCGCAGCCGCAGCGGCTGGTGGACGGTCCGTTCCTGATGCCGGTGGAGGACGTGTTCTCGATCTCGGGGCGAGGGACGGTGGTGACGGGTCGGGTGGAGCGCGGGGTGGTGAAGGTGGGCGAGAACCTGGAAATCGTGGGGCTGAAGCCGACGTTGCAGACGGTGTGCACGGGGGTGGAGATGTTCCGCAAGCTGCTGGACCAGGGTCAGGCGGGTGACAACGTGGGGGTGCTGCTGCGCGGCACGAAGCGGGAGGAAGTGGAGCGGGGTCAGGTGCTGGCGAAGCCGGGGTCGATCACGCCGCACACGAAGTTCAGCTGCGAGGTGTACGTGCTGTCCAAGGAGGAGGGGGGTCGGCACACGCCGTTTTTCAATGGCTACCGGCCGCAGTTCTATTTCCGCACGACCGACGTGACGGGGAGCGTGGAGCTGCCGTCGGGGACGGAGATGGTGATGCCGGGGGACAACATTGCGATGACGGTGACGCTGATTGCGCCGATCGCGATGGAAGAGGGACTGCGCTTCGCCATCCGCGAGGGTGGCCGTACGGTCGGAGCCGGTGTCGTATCCAAGGTGATCGAGTAGCGCGATCGGCTGATTGCTCGCACGCTCGTTTTTCGCAGCAGTTTACGCATCGAATCGTCGGGCTCCGCCCGC
>DASSVX010000056.1:0-3772 GCA_035705655.1 Casimicrobiaceae bacterium | reverse complement strand
CTTCCTGATGGGCCGCGGCATCGATCACGACGTGCCGCGCGGCATCGCGCCGGTGCATCGCCTCGTGCACGCCGGCGCGAACGCGTCGCTGTCGACCAACAACGTGCTGAACCCGTTCACGCCCTACGGCGATTGCTCGCTACTGCGCATGGCGAACCTGTATGCCAACGCGAGCCAGCTCGGCCAGCAAGGCGAGCTCGCGCTGTGCCACGCGATGATCACCAACCGCGCCGCGCGAATCCTCGGCGTGACCGATCATCGCGTGGCCGTCGGTGCGGCCGCCGACCTTGTGGTCCTCGACTGCGCGAGTGGTGCACAGGCGGTCGCGCAAATCGCGACGCCGCTCTTCGTGTTCAAGCGCGGGCAAATGACCGTCAGCCGGGCCCCTGCCGTGCTGCACCGGCCATAGGACGCGAACGGCCGATGCCCGCGACTGCCTTCCAGCGCGTCGCCGCGGACGCGGGCGAGCCGGCGGTCCGCAAGCGCGATCCGATGCAAACGCGCGATCGCGTGCTGCGCGCCGGCATCGTCGAATTCTGCCGGCACGGCTACATCGGCGCGCGCATCGACAAGATCGCGAAGCGTGCGGGCTGCAACATGCGCATGATCTACCACTATTTCGGCAGCAAGGAGAAGCTCTACGTCGCGGTGCTCGAGCGCGTGTTCGGCGACCTGCGGCTCGAGGAAAGCCGGCTGCACCTCGAGCACCTCGATCCCGTCACCGGCGTGCTGCGACTCGTCGAGTTCACGATGGACCATCTCGGGCGCCACCCCGAGTTCGTCGCGCTGCTCGGCAACGAGAACCTGCTGCGCGGCAAGTACCTGCGCAAATCGCACGCGGTTCCGCGTGCGTCGGCGCCGCTGCTCGAGGCCATCCGCGGACTCCTGGAGCGGGGCCTGCGCGAGCACGTGTATGCACGCGACGTCGACCCGCTGCAGCTCTACGTCAGCATCCTGTCGCTATGCTACGTGCACGTGTCCAACCGCTACACGCTGTCGATCACGTTCAATCGCGACATCACCGACCCCGGCTGGCTCGATGCACGCCGCCGGCACGTGCAGCAGATGGTGCTCGCGTACCTGTGCGGTGCCGACGGCGTGCGCGAAAGCGCCCGCGCCTGAGATAATCGAGCCTCACCTCGCGCGAGGAATCCGCCATGCCCGCCACCGCGATGAATCATTTCACCATCCTGACGGACGACGTGCGCCGGACCGTCGACTTCTATTGCGCGCTTCTCGGCCTCACCGAAGGGGCGCGGCCGCCGCTGCAGTTTCCCGGCGCCTGGCTCTATGCAGGAGGCAACGCGATCCTGCATGTCGTTGGCGGCCGTTCGGCGGATGAGCTCAAGGCCGGCGTCATCGATCACATGGCGTTCTCGGCGACCGACCTCGCCGACACGCTGGCGCTCCTCACCGCGCGCAACATTGCGCACACCTGCCGCCGGCAGGCGGGCTCGGGAACGTGGCAGGTGTTCTTCCACGATCCGAACGGCGCGCGGGTCGAGCTCGACTTCGCGGCCGACGAGCCGCAGCACGCGGCGGCCAGGTCGCCGGCCTGAGTGGCGGATGGCCGATCAGATCGTTTCGCGGCACGCCGCGCCACCGGACCTCGCCGCCGATCATCTGATCGTCGGCGCGGCGTCGCTCCGAGCCGGCATCGAATGGGCCGAGAGCCGCCTGGGCGTTCGCGCCCAGGCAGGTGGGCAGCACGTGACGATGGGCACGCACAATGCGCTGCTCGGGCTCGGTCCCCGCCTCTTTCTCGAGATCATCGCCATCGATCCAGACGCAACCGTGCCCACGCGACCGCGCTGGTTCGACCTCGACGAGCCGCGGATGCGCGCACGGCTGATCGAATCGCCCGCGTTGATTCACTGGGTAGCGCGCTCGCGCGATCTCGAAGCCGATGCGGCGCATTGCAGTGTCGACCTCGGCACCGTCACGCCGATGCGCCGGGGCGACTACGCATGGCGCTTGACGATCCCCGCCGACGGACACCTGCCCGAGCGCGGCCTGGTGCCGACGCTGATTCAATGGTCCGATCACCGGCACCCGGCCGACGCGCTACCCGATGCCGGGTTGCGACTCGTCGCACTCGCCGGTGAGCACCCCGACCCCGCGCCGGTGCGCAGGGCATTGATCGCACTGGGCGTCGGCGACACGCTGAAGGTGACCTACGGGCGCACGCCGCGCCTCGCCGCGATGTTGCGAACGCCGCGCGGCACGGTCACGCTTTGACCCATCGAACCAAGCGAGGATAGCGATGCCACTCGATCCTGCGCTCGGCGAGCTGATCAGGGCCAAGCTTGCGCACGCATCGGCACCGCAATGGGCGATGCCGATCGCGGAGGTTCGCCGCGCCTTCAGCGCGCTCTGGACGCCTGCGATGACGGGAGCGCCGCCCACCGTCGCGCGCATCGAGGACATCGCGATTCCCGCGGCCGGCGCCGGCGTTCGAGCCCGCGTCTATGCACCGTCGGGCGAACGGCGCCCGGTCATGTTGTACTTCCACGGCGGCGGCTACGTGAAGGGCGGCATCGATGACAGCGACGGCTTTTGCCGCAGCCTCGCCCGCGCCGCCGATCACATCGTGCTGTCGGTCGACTACCGCCTGGCACCCGAGCACCCCTTTCCCGCGGCGCTCGACGATGCTTATGCCGCAACGTCATGGACCTGCGCGCATCTTGCGGATCTCGGAGGCGCACCGGGCCCGGTGGTGGTCTGCGGCGAGAGCGCGGGCGGTAATCTCGCTGCGGTCACCTGCCTTCGCGCGAGGGACGATCCGCACATCGCCATCCGCTTCCAGGTGCTGCTGCAGCCGGTGGTCGATTTCACGCTTTCGTTTGCGTCGATGGCGCTGCCTGCAACCGAATGCCTCGTGCCGAGGGACGATCTCGCCTGGTACTACCGCACTTATTACGGCGACGAACGCGATCGGCGCGACGCGCGCGTCTCTCCGCTCTACGCCGATGACCTTTCACGGCTGCCGCCGGCGCTGATCATCGCCGCGGAGTTCGATACGTTGCGCGACGAGGCGGCGGCCTACGCCGAACGATTGGTGGCGTCGGGGGTGCCTGCCCGGTACCACTGCTATCCGGGCATGGTGCACGGATTCCTGCAAATGGGCGGCGTGGTTCCGCAGGCCGGGGATGCGCTGCGCGAGATCGCGCAGGCGATCGCCTGACGCGCTGCCGGTCAGCCCAGCGCGCCGCGCGCTTCGATCGGCCACACGCCTTCGACGACGCCGTCTCGCACGGCGACCAGGTAATCGTAGAGGTTCACGGTCGGGTCGCAGTGGCCCGGAATCAGGAACACGCGTTCGTCGCTGCGAAGTGGCGGCGCATCCGGCGCCACTGCGAGCACACCGTGCTCGTCCGACGCCTTCACGTACTCGACGCCCGCACGCCCACGCGCGAGCGGCAAACCCGAGTCGAACGAAAAGGCCTTGAGCCCGGCGTCGACAATGGCGCGTTCGGGTGCCGGCACGCTGACGACGCTTGCGAGCACGTAGAGGCTCTGCTCGAACCGGAGCTCGTCGGGTGCCGCGATGTTGCGGCCGTAATCGGCATCCATGAACACGTACGATCCCGGTTGCAGCTCGTCGTAGGCGCCCGAGTCGCGCTCGTGCTGCCATGTGCCGGTACCCGCACCGGTGACGAGCTCACAGTCGATGCCGGCGCCGGCGATCATCTCGCGCGTGCGCCGCGCCATGCGCGCGGCGTCGCCGATCGCCGCACGGCGAGCGACCGGTTCGCGCAGGTGTTGCGCGGCG
>DASSVX010000055.1:0-4197 GCA_035705655.1 Casimicrobiaceae bacterium | reverse complement strand
CGCGCTCGTCCTCCATGCGCAGCCGCGCATGCGGCAACGGACGCGCGCGCGCCGGTGCAACGCGGTTTCGTGGCGGCAGGCGCGTGACGTCCGAGAACGCCTCGCGCAGGTCGATGTCGCCGTCGGCACGCTTGCCGGTTGCAATGCGGCGCGCCGACGCATCGGATGCGCGCGCAGGAGTCCTTCTCGCCGGTGGCGCCGGCACGACCGGCGGTTGCACTGCCGGCGCGGCGGGCGTCGCGGCGTCGAGCAGCGCCTTGAGATCGGTCAGCTTGGCCATGTCGCAGCGTGAATCACACCATCGCGGTCTCGGCCGCGGCGCCCGCGGTTTCGAGGAACACGTCGGCGTCGAGCGCGGCCATGCATCCGGTTCCGGCGGACGTCACCGCCTGGCGGTACACCTGATCGGCCACGTCGCCCGCGGCGAAGACGCCCGGGACGCTCGTCGCCGTTGCATTGCCCGCAGCGCCTCCGTGCACGCGAATGTAGCCGTTCGACATCTCGAGCTGGCCTTCGAAGATCTGCGTGTTCGGCGTGTGGCCGATCGCGACGAACACGCCGTGCACGGCGATTTCGTGCGCCGCCGCCGTTTGCACGTCGCGTACTCGCACCCCGGTGACACCCTTTGCATCGCCCAGCACTTCATCGAGGACGTGATTCCAAAGCATGCGGACATTGCCGCCCGTGCCGGTTTTCGCATGCAGGCGGTCGACTAGGATGGCCTCGGCGCGCAGGCGGTCGCGCCGATGGATCAGCGTGACGCTGCGCGCGATGTTCGACAGGTAGAGGGCTTCCTCGACCGCCGAATTGCCGCCGCCGACGACGGCCACGTCCTGGCCCTTGTAGAAGAATCCGTCGCAGGTCGCGCAAGCGGAAACGCCGCGGCCCATGTGCGCCTCTTCCGACGGCAGTCCGAGATACCGGGCGGAAGCGCCGGTCGCGATGATCAGCGCGTCGCACGTGTACGCATCGTTGTCGCCATCCAGGCGAAACGGTCGGCGGGACAGGTCGGCACGGTGGATGTGGTCGAAGACGATTTCGGTGTCGAACCGTGCGGCGTGCCTCTCGAAACGCGCCATCAGCTCGGGTCCGAGAACCCCCTCGGCATCGGCGGGCCAGTTGTCGACGTCGGTGGTCGTCATCAGCTGTCCGCCTTGTGCGAGTCCGGTCACGAGGAGCGGGCGAAGATTGGCACGCGCAGCGTATACTGCCGCCGTATAGCCGGCGGGGCCGGATCCCAGGATCAACAGGCGGGCGTGCTTGACGGACATGGCATTCTCGTTGACGCAAGACCTTGAAGTTTAATGCAGATGGGGACGCGGTCCGGCGGCGCAAGCAAGCCTGCCGTTGCGAATCGCCTTCTCGCGCCCGTATAATGGGCTGCATGAGGTTCTCGCGCTAGTCTCATGTTTTCCAAGAAAAACGGCAACTCGCGCCGACGTTCGCAAGCCCCGCCGCGCGAACTGTCGCCGCGCATGGCGCGGCTGCTGCGCGAATCGTGGTGGCTGCTCGTCGCCGCGTGCTTCGTCTACCTCGCGCTGACCCTCTTCACGTACACGAAGACCGACCCCGGCTGGTCGTTTTCCGGCACCGGTGCGCCGATTGCCAACCGCGGCGGCGTGGCCGGTGCATGGCTCTCCGATCTGTTGCTCTACCTGTTCGGCCTCTCGGCCTGGTGGTGGGTCGTCGGTGGCATCGTGTTGGTCGTGCTCGGCTATCGGCACGTCGTGCATCCCGAGCGGACGAGCGAGCATCCGATCGCGCTGGCGGCGACCGGTTTTGCGCTCGTGCTTCTGGCGAGCGCATCGCTCGAGGCAATCCGCTTGTGGCGGCTGCCGGCCACGCTGCCGCAGAAACCGGGAGGAGCGCTCGGCGAAGTGATCGGCGACGCGCTGGCGCGAGGCATCGGCTTCAATGGCGCAACGCTTTTGCTGCTCGCGCTGTTCGCCGTCGGCACGTCGCTGCTGTTCGGCGTGTCATGGCTGCGCGTGATGGAGCGTATCGGCGCCGGGGTGGAGACGCTCGTCGCCCGTGCGCGCGCGCGCCGCGAGGCGGCGCTGGATCGGCGCATCGGCGACCTGCACGCCGCCGAGCGCGAGCAGTTGGTCGAGCATCTGCGCGAGGACGTCGCCGCGCACGAACCGGTCGTCGTGGTGCCCGCGCTCACCGCCGTCCCGCGCTCGGAGCGTGCCACGCGCGAGAAGCAGCGGCCGCTTTTCACCGACATGCCCGATTCGCCGCTGCCGCCACTGTCGCTGCTCGAGGAGGCGCCGCCCGCGGCCGAAACGGTCAGTGCCGAAACGCTCGAGTTCACGTCGCGGCTGATCGAGCGCAAGCTCGCCGACTTCGGTGTCGCGGTGAAGGTGCTCGCTGCCTACCCGGGGCCCGTCATCACGCGCTACGAAGTCGAGCCGGCGGTCGGCGTCAAGGGTGCGCAGATCGTCAACCTCGTCAAGGATCTCGCGCGCGCGTTGTCGGTCGTCTCGATCCGCGTCGTCGAGACGATCCCGGGCAAGTCGTGCATGGCGCTCGAATTGCCCAATGCGCGCCGCCAGGTCGTGAAGCTCGTCGAGCTCCTCGCGTCGACGACGTACAACGATGCGCCGGGCGTGCTGACGCTCGCACTCGGCAAGGACATCGCGGGCAAGCCTGCGATCACCGATCTCGCGCGCACGCCGCATCTGCTCGTCGCGGGAACGACGGGGTCGGGCAAGTCGGTTGCGGTCAACGCGATGATCCTGTCGCTGCTCTACAAGGCGGAGCCGCGGCAGGTGCGGCTGATCCTGATCGATCCGAAGATGCTGGAGCTTTCGGTGTACGACGCGATTCCGCATCTGCTGGCACCCGTCGTCACCGACATGAAGCTCGCGCCCAATGCGCTCAACTGGTGCGTCGGCGAAATGGAGCGGCGCTACAAGCTGATGTCGACGCTCGGCGTGCGCAATCTCGCCGGCTACAACCAGAAGATCGTCGACGCGAAAAAGGCCGGCAAGCCGCTCACGCATCCATTCTCGCTCACGCCCGATGCGCCGGAGCCGCTCGACGAGATGCCGCTGATCGTCGTCGTCGTCGACGAGCTCGCCGACCTCATGATGGTGACCGGGAAGAAGATCGAGGAGCTCATTGCGCGCATCGCACAGAAGGCGCGCGCCGCGGGAATTCACCTGATCCTCGCGACGCAGCGGCCGTCGGTCGACGTCATCACCGGTCTCATCAAGGCAAACATTCCATCGCGCATCGCGTTCCAGGTCGCGAGCAAGATCGACTCGCGCACGATCCTCGACCAGATGGGCGCCGAGGCGTTGCTCGGCCAGGGCGACATGCTCTACCTGCCTCCGGGCACCGGTTACCCGCAGCGCGTGCATGGTGCGTTCGTGTCCGACGCGGAAGTGCATCGCGTCGTCGAGCATCTGAAGGCACAGGGCGAACCGCAATACATCGAAGGCATCCTCGAAGGCGGTACGCTGTCTTCCGACGGCGACGACGCGGCAAGCGTCGACGGCCCCGATGCCGAATCGGATCCGATGTACGACCAGGCGGTCCAGATCGTGCTGAAGACGCGCCGCCCGTCGATCTCGCTCGTGCAGCGGCATTTGCGCATCGGCTATAACCGGGCGGCACGGCTGATCGAGCAGATGGAGCGCGCCGGCCTCGTGTCGGCGATGCAGACGAATGGGAACCGCGAGGTGCTGGTTCCCGCGAGCAAGGCCGACGCGTGAGCGCAACGCAACGCGTGCGCCACGAGCGTCGCTGCACGAAGCCACGATGCAGGCATGCGCTTGCGCTCGTGCTGCTTGCGGCAGCGCCGCTCGCCTGCGCGGGTCCCATCGAGGTTTATCGCGAGGGACCGCGTTTCTGCCCGCGCGACCGTGCATTCGGCGCGCCGCCGATCAGCGAAGCGCAGGCGATCGAGCGCGCACGCAGGCTGCTGCCCGACGACTATTGCGGCCCGAGCACGTTCGTGAGCGGCTGCGACGTCATCCCCGAGCATGCGCTCGGGTCGTGGCGCATCTATTTCCACCAGTACCGCGTGCGCGACGCGCAGCGCGACTGGGGCGGCCTCACGCACACGTATGTCGTGCTCGATGCCGTCGGCAATTGCGACGCAAACATCCCCGGGACCGAGCAGGGAGCACCGCGATGAAGTGCGGCAAGGCGGCGTCGGGCTGGATGCACGGCGCACGTGCCATGGCGGTC
>DASSVX010000054.1:0-2746 GCA_035705655.1 Casimicrobiaceae bacterium | reverse complement strand
CGTGGCGCGCGAACACGGCGAACCGGTAACCGCCGAACGCATGCAGCGTGGTTTCGCCGAGCACCATCGGCGCGACCGCCGGGACGTCGGCCTGCGCAAGCTCGGCGACGAGGACATGCTCTTCGTGAATCTGCGCATCGGACCAGCGGCCGGGCCGGTAGAACTTGACGACGACGGGCGGTGCATCGTCGCGCCACGCCTGGTAGACGCGATTCTCGTAGCTGTTGAGCGCAAGCAGGCGCCCGTCACCGCGCATGCCGACGCTGTCGAGCGCGTCGAGCACGCAATCGGGTGTCAGCCCGGCATAAGGCGGCGCGTCTGCTATTGTTGGCATTCAGGTCTCATTCTCGCGCATACCCCGGACATGATCGCCACCGACCGCATCTATCGGCAATGGGACGACGAGATCGTTCCTCGCCTCGTCGATTACATTCGCATTCCCGCGAAGTCACCGCACTTCGACCCCGCGTGGCAGGCGCACGGCCACATCGAGCGTGTCGTCGAACTCGCCTTCGCCTGGGCGCGTGCGCAGCCGATCGCGGGCCTTCAGGTCGAAGTGATCCGCTTGCCCGGTCGCACGCCGCTTCTTTACTTCGAGATTCCCGGACCCGGCGAGCGCACGGTGCTCCTCTATGGACATCTCGACAAGCAGCCGGAAATGACCGGCTGGCGTGCGGATGCCGGACCGTGGACGCCGGTGATCGAGAACGGCCGGCTGTACGGGCGCGGCGGCGCCGACGATGGCTATGCGATCTTCGCGGCGCTGGCAGCGCTCGGCGCATTGCATGCGCAGGGCGCCGCGCATGCGCGCTGCGTCGGGCTGATCGAGACCTGCGAGGAGAGCGGCAGTTACGACCTCCCGGCGTACCTCGAAGCGCTCACGCCGCGCATCGGCAACGTCGATCTCGTCGTCGGTCTCGACTCGGGATGCGGCGATTACGAGCGGCTGTGGATGACGACGTCGCTGCGCGGTCTCGCGGCCGGAACACTGAAGGTCGAGGTGCTGCAGGAAGGCGTTCATTCGGGCGACGCGAGTGGCGTCGTGCCGTCGTCGTTTCGCATCGCGCGCAAGCTCCTCGACCGGCTCGAGGATGCGACGAACGGATGGATTCTCCCTTCGGCCTTTCACGCGCAGATTCCGCCGGAACGCGTCGAGCAGGCCGGCGAGGCGGCGGCGATCATGGGCGACATCGTGTTGCGCAAGTATCCGTTCGTCGACGGCATGCGCGCGATGGCCGAGGACGGCGCCGAGGCGTTGCTGAACCGGACGTGGCGGCCGGCGCTGTCGACGATCGGTGCGGACGGCTTTCCGGCGATCGCCGACGCGGGAAACGTGCTGCGGCCCTCGACGTCGCTGATGCTTTCGCTGCGGCTGCCCCCGACGATCGACGGCCACGACGCCACCGTCGCGATGAAATCGCTGTTCGAGGCCGATCCGCCGTACGGCGCACGCGTGACGTTCGAGCCCGTGCAGGGCGCGACGGGCTGGAATGCGCCACCGACACAGCCATGGCTTGCGCAGGCGATCGACGCTGCGTCCCGCGCGATCTACGGCAAGCCCTCGGCGGCGATGGGCGAGGGCGGCACGATCCCGTTCATGGCGATGCTCGGCAAGCAATTTCCCGAGGCGCAATTCCTGATCACCGGCGTGCTTGGCCCGCACTCGAACGCGCACGGACCCAACGAATTTCTCGACATCGACTACGCAAAACGGCTGACGGCCTGCGTGGCGCACGTCATCGCCGCACACGCCGCCGGGAGTGGCACCAGGTCGAGCGTGCGGGCGCGATAGCGCCGAAGCAACAGGCGCGTCACGTCGAGATCGAACGTCGCGCACGGCCGGTCTCCGACAAGGGCGGCGAGCTCGGCGTCGTCGCGCGCCGTGCCGAGCCAGCACCAGTCGCGAAAGACATGGACGTCGACGCGCTCGCCGTCGGCCGACGCTTCGCGGACGCAGGCGGCGCCTGGCACGGGCCACTCGGGAATGGCCAGCGGCGCGAGCGCGGCGGCCACGCGCGCGTCATGCGCCCGCGCCGATTCTTCGCCCGCGCATACGCCGTCGCAGCGGCGCAATTGCCGCGCAAAGCACGGGCCGCTACCCCGCTCGAGACCGAGCCTGCGCGGGCAGAGGCGATGTTCCGAGGCCAGCGCGCGCAGCGCAGCGCGCATCGACGCACGCGACGCGAAGGGACCATAAGCGCCGGCGAGCCCGTGCGGCTCGAGGCTGCCTGCTGCAACGAAGGCAGGTGCCGCTTCGTGCCAGCGGGCGATCCCCGCTTCCTCCTTGCGCCGCAGCGCCCGGTTGTGCGCGGGCATCGTCGCCTTGACGAGCGCCGCCTCGCGCAGCAGCGCGCCGAGCTCGCCCGCGGTGCGCTCGTGCTCGATGCGCCGGATCTCGCGCGACAGCCGCAAGTCGGTTTCGCTGCGCCAGTCCTGCGCAAAATGCGCGGCGACGCGCTCGCGCAGGTTGATGCTCTTGCCCACGTAGAGCGGCAGCGGATTGTCGCCGTAGAACAGGTAGACGCCGGGCGCTTCGGGCAGCGTGTCGATGGCATCGGGAGGAAGCTGCGGCGGCAGGCTCGGCATGCGCAGGATGCGCCGGATCGCGATGTCGACGAGCTCGTGCGATTGCCGGCGGTACAGGTCCTCGACGAACGACCAGATCGCGCGCGCATCGCCGAGCGCGCGATGACGATGCGTCACTGCGATTGCGTGGCGGGCAATCAGCGCGTCGAGCCCGTGTCCA
>DASSVX010000053.1:0-4137 GCA_035705655.1 Casimicrobiaceae bacterium | reverse complement strand
CACGAGGGCAGCGAAGCGTCGACGCAGGCAGTCGTCGAGCATGCCGCCGGCGGCGACGCGCGGTGCGAGGCGACGCTCGCGCGCTACGAAGAGCGACTCGCACGTGCACTTGCGCATGTCATCAACATCGTCGACCCCGATGTCGTCGTGCTGGGCGGTGGTCTGTCCAATATCGACAGGTGGTACAAATCGGTCCCGCTACTGTGGACGCGCTGGGTGTTCAGCGACCGTGTCGACACGTCGCTCGTGCGTAACGTGCACGGCGATTCAAGTGGCGTCCGGGGCGCCGCGTGGCTGTCCGGGGGCTCCGATTTCCGCGTCCTTTGAGCGTCCGTCTTACAGCTTCACCAAAACCCCGCCGACAGCCGCCGCGCCGGAGCTCACCTACGATGGGATGCGTGGCAATCAAGCCAATCCCATCGGAGGAAGGTATGCGCATCTCTCTCAAGGCAGCGGTAGGCGTCGTAGGCCTTGTCGCGGCGACGACGGCGGCGGCGCAGGTGACGTTGTACTCGCGCGACGGCTTCAGCGGTCAGCAATTCACCGCGAACGGCACCGTGCACAATCTGGACCGGCTCGGCTTCAACGACCGCGCCAGCTCGGTGGTGGTCAATGACGGAAACTGGCAGGTCTGCGAGGATGCCGACTTCAACGGTCGCTGTGTGATCCTGCAGCCCGGGGAATATCCGACCCTCGACCGGATCGGCCTCGAAAACGAGATTTCGTCGCTACGGCCGGTGGAATCGCGGTATGGCGCGAACGATGACCGGCGCGCATACGTCGCGCAGGGTTACGACAATCACCGGCGCGCCGACGAGCGGCTGTACGAAGCGCCCGTAACCTCGGTGCGTGCGGTGGTCGGCCCGCCCGAGGAACGGTGCTGGATCGAGCGCGACGAATACCGTGGCGAGACGAACGTGCCGGGCGCTGTCGCCGGCGCGGTGATCGGTGGCCTCCTGGGCAACCAGATCGGGCACGGGTCGGGTCGCGCTGCGGCAACGGCAGGCGGTGCGATCGCGGGTGGCGCGATCGGGTCGAACGTCGGCACCGACAATGGTTATGGCCAAGACGTGCAGCACTGCAGGACCGTCGGCCGCTATGATCATCCCGATTACTGGGATGTCACGTATTCGTTCCGCGGCGAGCGGCATCGGGTGCAGATGACGTCACCTCCGGGGGCGACCATCGCAGTCAACGCCGACGGCGAGCCGCGCACGTAATCACGCCAAAGCGTTGCTGCACGAGGAGCGGCCGATGCGGCCGCTCCTTTTTGCATGCTGCTGCACGCGTTACATGCTGCCGTAGTTCGGTCCGCCGCCGCCTTCCGGTGGAACCCAACGAATGTTCTGTTGCGGATCCTTGATGTCGCACGTCTTGCAGTGCACGCAGTTCTGCGCGTTGATCTGCAGCCGGCGTTTCCCGCTGCCTGCTTCATCAGCGACGAATTCGTAGACGCCCGCCGGGCAATAGCGCGCCTCGGGACCATCGTAGAGGGCGAGGTTCACATCCACCGGTACCGACGGGTCCCGCAGCTGAAGGTGCACCGGCTGGTCTTCCTCGTGGTTCGTGTTCGACAGGTAGACGGACGACAGGCGGTCGAACGTCACGGCGCCATCGTATTTCGGATACGCGATGACCGGCATGCGACCGGCCGGCTGCAGTGATTCGTGATCGGCGCGCCGATGACGCATCGTCCACGGCGCGAGACCGCCCAACCCCAGGTCGTTGAGCCACATGTGTACGCCGCCGTGCAACGTGCCGGCCAGCGTGCCGAAGCGCAGGCCGGGCTTCACGTTGCGCACCTTGAAAAGATCGTCGTAAACCCACGAGCCGCGCCATGATGTCTCGTACGCCCGCAGTTCGTCGTGCGCGCGTCCATCGCCGAGTGCCGCGAATGCCGCTTCGGCGGCCAACATGCCGGTCTTCATCGCATTGTGCGAACCCTTGATGCGCGGCAGATTGACGAAGCCCGCGGCGCAGCCGATCAACGCGCCGCCGGGAAACGTGAGCGATGGCACCGACTGCAGCCCCCCCTCGTTGATCGCACGGGCGCCGTACATGATGCGCTTGCCGCCTTCCAGCGTCGGGCGGATTGCGGGATGCAGCTTGAAGCGCTGGAACTCGTCGTACGGGGACAGGTGGGGATTCGCATAGTCGAGATGCACGACGAATCCGGCCGCGACGCGGTTGTCGCCGAAGTGATAGACGAACGAGCCGCCGCCCGTTGCATTGTCGAGCGGAAAGCCGATGCTGTGCATGACCAGTCCCGGCGTGTGCCTCTGCGGCGCGACTTCCCAGAGCTCCTTGATGCCGATGCCGTACTTCTGCGGATCGACGCCGTCGCGCAGCGAAAACCGCTGCATCAGCGTCTGCGACAGCGAGCCGCGGCAGCCCTCGGCGAACAGCGTGTAGCGCGCGCGCAGCTCCATGCCTTCCTGGTACCCCGGCTTGTGCGATCCATCCTTCGCGACACCCATGTCACCCGTCGCAACGCCAAGCACTTCATTGCGATCGCCGTACAGGATCTGCGTTGCGGGAAAGCCCGGATAGATTTCGACGCCGAGCGACTCGGCCTGCTGCGCAAGCCAGCGGCAAAGATCGCCGAGGCTGCCGATGTAATTGCCGTGATTGCTCATCAGCGGCGGCAGCAGGCGCGACGGTATCCGATGCGCGCCGCGCTCGGTCAGGAAGAGGAACCGATCTTCGGCAACCGACGTGACGAGCGGCGCGCCCGCGGCCTTCCAGTCGGGCAAAAGCTCGTCGAGTGCGCGCGGATCGATCACCGCACCGGACAGGATGTGCGCACCGATCTCGGAACCCTTTTCGAGGATGCACACCGTGAGCTCGCGCGAGGCGGCGAAGGCAAGCTGCTTCAGCCTGATCGCTGCTGCAAGCCCGGCCGGGCCGCCGCCGACGATCACGACGTCGTACTCCATGACTTCGCGCGTCATCGCACTCCCGCTCGCGGGTCGTCGCGTGAAAAGCGTCAATTATAATGACGTCCGCATATGCCGATGCTCCTGCCCGGGCGTGAATCGCGGGTTCCGCTGCCGATCGGCGTGCCGGGATGAATCTGCTCGCGATCGTCGTCGCGCTCGCGCTCGAGCAGTGGCGCTCTTTCGAGTGGCGCGTGTCGGTCGAGCGCGGGTTCGTCCGTTACGCACGCGGTATCGAGCGGCGTCTCAACGGCGGCACGCTCGGCCAGGGCATCATCGCAACGGTGCTCGCCATCGCACCGCCCGTGCTGCTTGCAGCACTCGCATGGTGGCTTCTCGACCGGGTCCATCCGTTCTTCGGCCTCGTCCTCAACGTGCTCGTGCTCTACGCGCTGATGGGCTTCCGGCGCTTCAGCCATGCCATCTCGGCGATCATCTCGGCATTGAAGAGCGCCGATCTCGGCGGCGCCCGGCGCGCGCTTGCGAGCTGGCACACGGCGAGCGCCAGCGAGTTGTCGAGCCAGGATATCGCGCGACTTGCCATCGAGCGGGGATTGGCCGACGCGTACCGGCAGGTGTTCGCGGTGCTGTTCTGGTTCGTCGTGCTGCCCGGACCCGTCGGCGCCGTGCTTTATCGCGCCGCGGCGCTGCTTGCGTCGGAGTGGAAGGGCGCGCTCCCGGGCGACGACATGACGGTGCTCGCTCGCTCGCTGACAGTCTTCGGACGCCCGGCGCGCCTGCTGCTGTGGCTGCTCGACTGGATTCCGGCGCGGCTCACTGCGCTTTCGTTCGCCGTCGTCGGCGACTTCGAGGATGCGGCGTTCTGCTGGCGCACGCAGGCGCGCACATGGCCCGAAGCGTATGGGGGCGAGGCAATCGGCGTCGTGCTCGCAAGTGGCGCCGGAGCCCTCGGTGTGCAGGTGGGAGGATCGCTGCCCGGGTACGATGGCGCGCCCGATCCGCGTCCGGAAATCGGTATCGGCGATGCGGTGGAAGCCGAGATCCTGCCGTCGGCGGTCGGACTCGTGTGGCGGGCGCTGGTGCTGTGGCTTTTGCTCGTGTTCCTGCTGTCGCTCGCGAACTGGGCGCCGTAGCGGCGCCATTCGCGGCGCCGGGCCGTCCCAAGCCGCGAATTGCTCCCCCTCCGGGGGCAGCGCAGCGGCGCAAGCCGCAAGCGTGGGGGCCGATTCGCGGCGCCGGG
>DASSVX010000052.1:0-7167 GCA_035705655.1 Casimicrobiaceae bacterium | reverse complement strand
GGCAGCGGATTCGCGTTGTGGGCGTTCTGGCAGCTCACTAACATCGCGGGCTATTTCGTCGGCAACCTGATTCCGCCCGCCTGGTCGCTCGACTTTGCCGTGCCGCTCTGCTTCATCGCGCTCGTCGCGCCGCACTTTCGCACGTCGCCGACGATCGTCGCCGCCGTCGTCGCCGGCGTTGGCGTGCTGGCACTGGCTGCGCTGCCGATGAAGCTCAATCTGATCGTCGCCGGCGTCGCCGGGATCGCCGCCGGAACGCTCGCCGATTTCGCGAAGGAGCGATGGACGGCGCGCTGAAGCTCTGGTCGGTGGTCGCGATCGTCGGCGTGCTGAACTACCTGTCGCGCGTGTCGTTCATCGCGATCTTCGCGCGCCGGCACGTGCCGGTACTGCTCGCGCGCGCATTTCGCTATGTGCCGGCGGCGATGCTGACGGCGCTGGTTCTGCCGATGGTCGTCGCGGCGCCGGGTGCGCCGGTGCTCGCGTCGGCGCCGAAGATCGTCGCGGCCGCCGTCGCGGGCGCCGTGGCGTTCGTGACGCACAGCACGTTGAAGACGCTCGCAACGGGCATGCTCACGTTGTGGGCACTGCAGCTCGCCGGCTCCGCATTCGGCTAAGATCGTATTTCATCCACGAACGAGAACGCGCATGGCAGAGCGCTTCATCGCGCCGGTCACGTTGCAGGGCCGGCACGCAACCCTCGAACCGCTTGCCCCCGCGCACCTCGACGAAATTCGCGCCGCGGCGTCGGATGGTGAACTATGGCGCCTCTGGTACACATCGGTGCCCGCGCCGGCGCACGCACCCGCCTGGCTCGCCGCCACGCTCGAGATGCGCGAGAAGCAGGGCGCGCTGCCGTTCGTCGTGCGCGACAACACGGACGGCAGCCTCGTCGGCAGCACGCGCTATTTCAACGTCGACGCTGCCAACCGCCGGCTCGAGATCGGCCACACGTGGTATGCGAAGCGCGCGCAGCGCACGGCGATCAACACCGAGTGCAAGCTGCTGCTGTTGACGCACGCATTCGAGACGCTGCGCTGCATCGCCGTCGAATTCCGGACACACTGGTTCAACCAGGCGTCGCGCATCGCGATCGCGCGGCTCGGCGCAAAGCAGGACGGGGTGCTGCGCAACCATCAGTTGATGCCCGACGGCAGCCGCCGCGACACCGTCGTATTCAGCATCGTCGACGGCGAATGGCTCGCGGTGAAGCAGCATCTGCGCTTTTTGCTCGAGCGGCCGCGCTGACGCATCGGCGTGGCCGCGATCGGCCCCCGACGCATCGCTGCTACGCGGTGCCGACCCGGATGGCAGCCGGTGCGTACGCGCGTGAGGCGGTCGATGCGGCAACGGCCGACGCATCGGCCGGTCGGCCGAACGTAACGCGCACCCACGTCCCGGCGCCGTTCGGCGGCACGCCGATGCCGACCGCGGCGTCGTGGCGGCCCGCGCCTTCCTTGACGATCGCAAGGCCGAGCCCCGAGCCGTCGCCCCCGACCCCTTCGCCGCGATAGAACCGCTCGAACACGCGTCCGCGCTCGGCTTCGGGAATGCCGGCACCGTTGTCCTCGACGCCGAAAAAGACGCCCGCGGCATCGGCGCCGCAGCGAACGGTGACTGCGCCGCCGGGCCGTGTGTAGCGCAACGCATTGTCGATGAGGTTGTCGAGCATGTCGGCGAGAAGCGCCTCGTCGCCATCGACGTATCCGCTGGCGAGCTCGAAGCCGAGATCGATGTTGCGGTCGATGGCGCGCGCTATCCACTGGCCGCCCACGCGTTCACACACCGCGGGCAGATCGACCCTCCTGAATTCCTGCCGGTCCTGCACCGCCTGCTCCGCACGCGCGAGCGCCAGGAGCCGGTTCGTGAGCTTGCCCGTGCGCAGCACCGCGTCGCGCATTTTGGCGAGCGTCGCACGGTCGGCCTCGGACTGCGATGCTCGGAGGCCGAGCTCGAGCTGCATCTGCAGTCCGGCGAGGGGGGTACGCAGCTGATGTGCGGCATCGGCGAGAAAGCGGCGCTGCGATTCGCTGGTTTCGTGGATCCGCTGGAACAACCGGTTCAGCGCGATGATCGCGGGGCGCACCTCGGAAGGCGCGTGCGACTCGTCGACGGCGCGAAGGTCGTTCGGCGAGCGCTGCGACAGCTCGCCGCGCAGCTTCCGTAGCGGCGCGAGCCCGTGGCTCACGCCGAACCAGACCAGCACGACGGCGACGACGACGACGAGCAGCAGCGGCACGAGACCGGTGAGAATGATTTCCCACACGAGGCGGTCGCGCTTGTTCGTCGTCTCGGCCACGTAGACCTCGAAGCCGCCGTCGGTGCGCATCGCGGCGATGCGCACCGCGCTTCCTGCGACGCTCGTGCTGTAGAACACCGGCACGCGAGGGACGAGTGGTTCCGCCGCCTCCGGAATATCGCGCGCACCGCCGGCGAACCATATTCCGGCTGGCCCACGCACCTGGAAGAAGACGCGGTCGGAGCCGTCGAAAAGAAGCGCCTCCTGCTCGCGCGGCGACAGCGACAGCGCGGGACCGTCGGCACCCTGGCGCACGTTCTGCACGATGTCCATCAACGGATCGAGCAGCGCATGGTCGTAGGCGTCGTTCGCAACGCGATACGCGACAAACCACGTGACGCTGCCGCTCAGCACGAGCAGGGCGACGAGCGACACCATCAGCACCTTCAGCAGGCGCGCCTGAATGCTTCCGGCGCCTTCCGCCTCACGCATGCGGCTGCTCCCACAGATAGCCGAAGCCGCGCACGGTCCGAATGACGATGCCGGCGGGCTCGAGCTTCGCGCGAAGACGCGATACATACACTTCGACGGTATTCGGCGCGATCGCCGTGTCGCTGTCGCCGAGCGTCTTCGCGATCGTGAGCTTCGACAACGCGTGGCCGGGACGAGTGAGGAAGAGCTCGAGCAGCGTCCACTCGCGCGCGGTCAGCTCGACCGGCTTGCCATCGATCCGCGCCCGCTTCGCCGCGCTTTCGACGACCAGGTTGCCGGCAACGATCCGCGGCGCAAGCGCCGGCTTCGCGCGGCGCAGCAGCGCCCGCACGCGCGCCTCGAGCTCGGAAAGGGAGAACGGCTTCGTCAGGTAGTCGTCGGCGCCGAGATCGAGGCCGTGCACGCGCTCGTCCACCGCTTCGCGTGCGGTCACGACGAGCACCGGTATTTCATCGGCTCGGGCCCGGAGGCGTCGCAGTATTTCGAATCCATCGAAGTCCGGCAGACCGATGTCGAGCAGCAGCAGGTCGAAGCGGTGATTGTGCAGCAGCAAATCGGCGTCGTGACCGCGCCGCGCGTGCCCGACACCGTAACCCTGCTGCTGCAATGCGCGAAGCAGGCTTTCGGCAAGCAGCGGATCGTCTTCGACGACGAGGATGCGCAAGGCCGTCCCTTCCGGCCGCGATCACCGTGACAAGAGGCCGACGTGGCGGCGGCAAAGATCGCCGCCGCCACCCCTGCCTTGCTGCAACCGCGCACCCGCGGAGGAGGCGGGCGCGCGGCGAGGAGAGCTAGAAGTCGTAGGTGATGCCGACGGAGATCGCTTTCAGTATAGCGCCGGCAAAACAGGCGCCGGTCGCGTCCTTGCAGTCGACGACGTTGCCGTGTCCGCTGGCACCGAGATCGTAATGCGCACCGACGTGATTCCTCTGCTCGGCGAAGACCGCGTACCACGTCGTGCGGTTGTCGGCGAAGTGGTGCTTGTAGCCGATCGCGTACATGTTGGCTTCGTTGTCGATCGGGCCGGCGAAGTTCGCGAGGCTGTCGGTTGCGTTGATCGCCGCGCCCGGATCGCCCGACGTCCGGCCCGCGTGCGCCCAGCCAATGTTGAAATCGTCCGCCGGCGTGATCTTCTGCGTCAGCGCGAGCCAGGTGGCCGTATGCCGCGTGCGCTCGTTGAAGTTGTCGTCGGGCGCGTTGCGGTGCAGGCGCTCGTAGATCGCGTTGATCGTGGTGCCGGTTTGCTTGAACTGGTACTGCACGCCGACCTTGACCGCGCTTTCGTCCGCAACGCCGACTGCGCCGGGTGGCGGAATGCCGGGGACGAAGGACCCGCCTTCGTCGCCGGTGCGATTCACTTTCGCATGGTGCTCGTACGCCACGATCGCGTACCAGGGCCCCTGTGAATAGACGAGCGACGTGCTCCACAGGTCGCCGAACGATCCGTCGCCGCAGGGCTCGCCATTGCCGCCCGCACAGATCGGCTCGCCGCGCGGAAGAATGCTGTTGTCGTCCGAGCGGTTCTGCCCCGGCGAGAACAGCAGATTAAATGCGAAGCCGTTGAACTTCGGCGACTCGTACCACACGGAGTGCGGCACGCGCGTGTCGAACTCGGCACGGTTGTCGCCGCCGCTGTTTCCGAGGATGCTGTTGTAATCACCGACGCTCGACGAGAACGGATCCATTCGGGACGTCGACGTCTTGTACGGCGCGTCGGTCTTGCCGAGCTTCACGGCACCGAATGCGCCCTCGATCCCGACGAAGCTGTTGCGCGAACCCAGTCCCTGCTTGATCTGCGCGTCGCTCGTCGGTCCGGGCGTGTTCACGTAGGCCACCTCGGTTTCGAACTGGAAGAGGCCGGTGATGCCCGGGATGAGTTCGCGATTGCCGCGGACGCCGAAATAGGAAAGATTGCTCGCTTCCTGCAGAAGCCAGCCCATCTTGCCCTGCGCGCCGAAGCGGTTCTTCAGGCCGTTGTCGACCTCGTCGACGGACAGATCGGCGTGGCCGTAAATTTGCACTTCGCCCTTGCCGACTTCGAACGTGAACCCGGCATTGGGCTTCATGCGGATGAACGGCCTTTCCTTCTCGGCTACTTCCTCTTTCTTCTTGGCCTCTTGCATGTTGTATAGCTGTGTCTTGACGGCGTCCAGCTGCTTCTGCAGCGCTTCCATCTGCGCTTTCATATCGCTTACGTCGTCGGCGTGCGCGACGCTCGTCGCGCCGAACCCGGCAATGCCGGCCAGCATCAGCATGTTCCGAAACCGCATACTTCCTCCTCGAACGGGAATGGTTGCTGCGCGCCGCGCAGTGGCTCTCGCGGCCTTGCTTCAACGTTGATCCGTGCCCGGAGGAAAGGCAACGCGACGCGCATGTGCTGCCGCGGCGTTCGCGCGCATCGATGACAGGAACGCCACACCGTCCGGCGAAGTCTTGCAGGTGGCTGACGCGGTCCTGACATTTCGCTGACATCGGCTCGGATTCCGCTGGCCGACGCGCCATCACGCATGGCCTGGTACCGCCAACGAAAAAGGGCCGCGGAAATCCGCGGCCCTTTCGATGCACCCGGCGGCCGCCGGGTGCCGATAGCTCGATCAGCCGACGCGAACCGGCACGAAAATCTTCTGGCCGTTGCGCTCGATCAGCAGCGCGATGTTCTTGCCGGCCTTGTCGACCTGCTGCTTCAGGCCTTCGACCGTCGTGACCTTCGCCGAACCGACGCTGACGATCACGTCACCCGGCTGGATGCCGGCCAGTGCCGCGGGACCGCTCGCATTCTCGACGACGAGTCCGCCATGGCCGACTTCCTGTTTTTCGTCGGGCGAAAGCGGCCGCACGGCGAGGCCGAGCTTCTCGTGCGACAGCGACGACTTGTCGTTGCTCGCGACCTTCTCGGCGCTGTCGAACGAGCCGATCGTCGCGGTGAGCGCCACCGGCTTGCCATCGCGCCAGACTTCGACGTTGACCTTCGTCCCGGGCGCCATGTTGCCGATGCGGCTCGTGACGTCGGTGCTGTCGCCGACCGGCTCGTTGTCGATCTTTCGGATGACGTCGCCCGTCCTGAAGCCGGCCTTGGCCGCCGGGCTGTTCTCCTCGACGGTACCGACGAGCGCGCCGTTCGAATCGGGCAGGTTGAAGCTCTCGGCGAGCGTCTGGTCGAGACCCTGGATGCCGATGCCGAGGCGCCCATGGTTGACCTTGCCGTGCTCCTTGAGCTGCATCGCGACGTTTTGCGCGACGCTCGCGGGAATCGCGAACGACAGCCCCATGAATCCGCCCGAGCGGCTGTAGATCTGCGAGTTGACGCCAACGATCTGGCCAGCGGTGTTGAGCAGCGGGCCGCCCGAATTGCCGGGATTGACGGCGACGTCGGTCTGGATGAACGGCGTCATCTGGCCGCCGGGCAGTGCGCGATGCACACCGCTCACGATGCCGGCCGTCACGCTGTTCTCGAAGCCGAACGGCGAGCCGATCGCGATCACCCATTCGCCCTGCTTCGCGGGTGCGGGGTTAGACAGGTCGAGCGCCGGCAGCGGCTTCTTCGAGTCGATCTTGATCAGCGCGATGTCGGTGCGCTTGTCGGTGCCGATCACCTTCGCCGTGAATTCGCGGCGGTCGGTGAGCTTCACCGTAACGGTGTTCGCGCCGTCGACGACGTGTGCGTTGGTGACGATGTAGCCGTCAGGACTCACGATGAACCCCGAGCCGACGCCACGCGACGGAACGGCGCGCGGCTGGATATTGAGCCCAGGCCCGTTCGGCATGCCGAAGCGCTTGAGGAATTCGTTCAGCGGATTGTCTTCGTCGTCCTGGTCGAGCCCGGTGGTCTTCGTGGTGCCGACGGTGCTGATGTTGACGACGGCCGCCCCGTCACGCTCGACGAGCGCCGTGAAATCGGGCAGCCGTGCGGCCGCGGTCGAGGCAACCGGCGACGTGATGGCCGGTGGCGTCGCGGCATTGGCGAGCGACAGCGCGGGCACGTCGAGCCGGTTGTAGCCCGCGCCGACGGCGAGGCCGAAGCCCGCAGCCGCAAGCGCGACGGTGATCTGCTTCAGGTGGAATTTCGCTTGCATCGATGCACTCCTTGGGGAACGAGGGGACCTCTTCATGCGAGGCCGGCACGCTGAATATACGGAACGGCGCTTAACGTGACCTTAAGAGTCCGGTTCGCGCGGAAAGTGCACGCCGACCACGAGCCCGCTGCCCTCGCCGGCCGCGTCGAGCGTGATCGACGCGTGATGCGCGTCGGCGATGCGCCGGACGATCGATAGTCCGAGGCCGCTGCCGGGCTCGGCGTTGTCGTCGCCGCGATAGAAGCGGTCGAAGACGCGTTCGCGCGCCTCGGCCGGGATGCCCGGACCGGTGTCGGCGACACCGAGCGTGACGCCGTGTTCGTCACGCTCGACCGACACGTCGATGCGTCCGCCGCGCGGCGT
>DASSVX010000051.1:0-7622 GCA_035705655.1 Casimicrobiaceae bacterium | reverse complement strand
ATCGTCGCGCACGGCGCGCTCGGCGACAGTCTCGTCTCCGCGGTCACGCACGTGCTCGGCGCGCGGCCGCCACAGTTCGACGTGTTTCCCGTCGCGGCCGACGACGATCCGCTCGCGCTGCTGCCGAGAGCGCGCGCCGCGGTGGCGGTGCTCGACACCGGCGAAGGCGTCGCGGTGCTCGCCGATCTTTACGGCGCCACGCCCTGCAATCTCGCGGTCAAGCTTGCCGCGCCCGGCACCGTCGAAGTGATCGCCGGCGTGAACCTGCCGATGCTGGTGCGCGCGTTCACCTATCGCACGCGCGGAATGGATACGCTCGTGAAGAAGGCCATCTCGGGCGGTTGCGAAGGCGTCGTCCACGTCTGAAGGATGGAACATCCCCCCACGCTCGGTTGGACGATCCTCGCGCTTCGCGCTCGCGTGTTCGCCCTCGGGGCGGCCCGTCGGGCTCACGCGCTCGCTGCCCCCCGGGGGGCGGTTCAGCCGGTCGGGGCGGCCCTTCCCGGCTGAATAACGATGCTTCGCCGCGAAATCGAGATCGTCAACAAGCTCGGGCTGCACGCACGAGCGTCGGCGAAGCTCACGCAACTCGCCGCGAAGTTCGACAGTGACGTGCAGGTCGAGCGCAACGGCCGCAAGGTGAACGCGAAGAGCATCATGGGGGTCATGATGCTTGCGGCCGGGAAGGGATCGAGGATCACGCTCGAAGTGGCCGGCGCCGACGAGGCGCAGGCGATGGAGGCACTGTGCTCGCTCGTCAGCGACTGCTTCGGCGAGGGACAGTAGGTTGGTGAGCTTCGCGCTTCACGGCATCGGCGTGACCGGCGGCATCGCGATCGGCCGCGCGCAGCTCGTCTCGCATGCGACACGTGAAGTTTCGCATTACACGATCCGCGACCAGCAGGTGCCGTCGGAGATCGCGCGCTTCGAAAACGCGGTCAAGGACGTGCAGCGCGAGCTCGAAGGGCTGCACGCCGCGCTGACGAGCGGCGACGTTCCCGGCGAGTTCGGCGCCTTCCTCGACGTGCATTGGATGATCCTGAACGATCCGACGCTGTCGGAGGCACCCAAGCGGATCATCGCCGAGCAGAGCTGCAACGCCGAGTGGGCGCTCGCGCGCCAGATGGGCGTGCTCGTCGAGCAGTTCGACCAGATCGAGGATGCCTATCTGCGCGAGCGGAAGGCCGATGTCGTGCAGGTCGGCGAGCGCGTGCTGAAGCGGCTCATGGGCCGCCCCGGCACGCTGCCCGCGCCGAGCGCCGAGGAGCAGACAATTCTCGTCGCGCACGACCTCTCGCCGGCCGACGTCATCCAGTTCAAGCACCACCATTTCGCGGCGTTCCTCACCGACCTCGGCGGCGTCACGTCGCACACGGCCATCGTGGCGCGCAGCCTCAACGTGCCTGCCGTCGTCGCGACGCACAACGCGCGCCAGCTGATACGCGACGGCGAGATGCTGATCGTCGACGGCACCCACCACGTGGTCATCGTCAATCCCGATCGCGCCGTGCTCGCCGAATACCGGCTGAAGCAGGATGAGTTCGATCTCGCGCGCCAGAAGCTCAAGCGGCTGCGCAGCAAGCGCGCCGAGACGCTCGACGGCGAGCATGTCGAGCTGCACGCGAACATCGAGCTGCCCGAGGACGTCACCGCGGCGCTCGCCAACGGCGCCGCGGGCATCGGCTTGTTCCGCTCCGAGTTCCTGTTCCTCAACCGGCCGGGCTTGCCCACCGAGGACGAGCAGTTCGAGGCGTATCGCAAGGCCGCGGCCGGCATGCAGGGCAAGCCGGTGACGATCCGCACGTTCGACCTCGGCGCCGACAAGCAGCCCGAGCAATTCGACGGCCTCGCGCGCGTCGCGCCCAATCCTGCGCTCGGCCTTCGCGCCGTGCGCTTCTGCCTCGCCGAGCCGCGGCTCTTCCTCACCCAGCTTCGAGCGATCCTGCGCGCCACGCACTACGGCAACGTGCGCATCCTGATCCCGATGCTCGCGTCGGTGTCCGAGATCGACCAGACGCTCGCGCTCATCGCCCGCGCGAAGGAAACGCTGCGCGAGCAGGACATTCCATTCAACCCCGACGTGAAGGTCGGTGGCATGATCGAAATCCCGGCCGCGGTGCTGACGATCGGCGCCTTCCTGCGCAGGCTCGATTTCCTTTCGATCGGAACCAACGATCTCATCCAGTACACGCTCGCCGTCGACCGCGCCGACGAAGCGGTGTCGCATCTGTACGATCCGCTGCATCCGGCGGTGCTGCGCCTGATCGGGCTTGCGATCGGCAGCGCCACCCGGGCAAACGTGCCGATTGCCGTCTGCGGCGAGATGGCCGGCGAGATGCCGCTGACGCGGCTCCTGCTCGGACTCGGATTGCGCGAATTCTCGATGCATCCGTCGCAGCTCCTCGGCGTCAAGCAGCGCGTGCTGCAGACCGATGTGGGCGCCGCGGCGCCGCTGATCGAGCGCATTCGGCGCGCCGACGATCCCGACCGGCTCGCAGCACTGCTCGACAAGCTCAACGCCTGAACGGAATAGCGGCCCGACAGGCGTTGTTTGCGCGAGGCAGTCACTCGGCTTTCCGATGCGCCTCCTCCTCGCTTTCCTGCTCGCCGGCCTGACCTGCGCAGCATCGACCCACGCGGCGAATCCCGGCACGCCGGCTCCGCCGTTCGCACTCTCGACGGCGAGCGGCGAAACGGTGGCGCTCGCAGCGCTTCGCGGGCGCGTCGTCTACGTCGATTTCTGGGCGTCGTGGTGCACGCCGTGCCGGAGATCCTTTCCGTGGATGAACGCGATGCAGGCGCGCTACGCCGGCGAAGGGCTCACCGTCGTCGGCGTCAACGTGGACAAGCGCCGCGTCGATGCGCAACGGTTCCTGCGCGACACGCCGGCATCGTTCACCGTCGCCTACGACGCCGAAGGCACGACGCCCTCCGCCTACGACGTGCGGGGCATGCCGAGCTCGTACCTGATCGATCGCCAGGGCAATATCGCCGCGGTCGAGGAAGGCTTTCACGACGAGCGCCGCGCAGCACTCGAGGCCCGCATCCGTGCATTGCTCGCGCAGCATTGAGCGCTTGCTTGCGGCCGGCGCGATCGCGGCCCTCGCCGGGTGCGCGGCGATGACTCCGCCGAAACCGTGGGAGAAGGGCGATCTCGCGCGATCGTCGATGCGCTTCGACAGCGATCCGCTCGAGGCGAAGCTCACGCAGCACATCTACCAGAGCAAGGAGGGCGCGGGCGGCGGCGGCAGCGTCGGCGGCGGCGGGTGTGGCTGCAACTGAGGAGTTTCCGCTGTCCGCGGCAAGGCGACGCGCGAATGCGGACACGAGCACCGATCGGTCGGCGGCACTGATCGCGGCGGCGCTCGCGCTGCCCGGCATGCTGCCAGCGACGTCGCTTGCGCAAAGCGCACCCGACGAAGGCGTGATCGCGCTTCGCTATTACGATTACCGCGACTGGCAGCCGGGTGCGGATCGCATATCGGTCCGCAGTCCGTCGCTGTATGCGCTCGTTCCGCTGTCCGACACGCTCACCGTGGAAGGCTCGCTCGTCTACGACAGCGTTTCCGGCGCGTCGCCGCTCTATCACGACACGGTGTCGGGTGCGTCCGGGCGCGGCATCGGCGACTACCGCAGCGCGGCCGATGCGAAGCTGACGCGGTACTTCGGCAGTTCCGCGCTGGCACTGGGCGCTGCCTATTCCCGCGAGCAGGATTACATCTCGCGCGCCGCGTCGGTCGAGTGGCGCACGTGGAGCGCCGATCGCAACCGCACGTATGCGGTCGGCGTCGGTGCCGCGAAGGATCGGATCAACGCGCCCGAAGGCGTCAACGGGCCGGTGCTCGATCGGCCGCGCGAAACGTACGATTACCTGCTCGGCATCACGCAGGTGCTCGACGCCCGGTCGCTGGTCGAATCGAGCCTCACGTGGTCCGGCGGCCGCGGTTACTACGCCGATCCGTACAAGCTGCACGACACCCGCCCGAACCGGCGGCAGATCCTCGTGTGGCTCACGCACTACAACCGGTATTTCCCCGCACCGGATGCAACGCTGCGGCTCGCGTATCGCTATCTCGACGACTCGTTCGGCGACCGCTCGCACATGCTCGAGGCGTCGTGGGTGCAGGCGCTTCCGCACGGGCTCACGCTGACTCCGACGCTGCGCTACCTCACGCAATCGGCCGCAAGCTTCTATCGCGATCCGCCGTTTCCCGAAGGCTTCGTGCCGGGCCAGTTGTACACGGCCGACGCGCGGCTCTCGGCGTTCGGCGCCGTGACCCTCGGGTTGCGCCTGGCGAAGGAGCTTCCACACGGCGTCACGGCCGATCTCGCCATCGACGTCTATCGGCAGCGCGGCGACTGGCGCATCGGCGGTGGCAGCGCGAATCTCGCCGAATTCTCCGCGCGATGGATCGAGCTCGGGCTGTCGAAGCGCTTCTGACGCATCGCGACGCCCCGCCTGCGCCATTTCGCTACCGCTTCACCGCGATGGCGTCCGTGCACGAGCTGCACCTGTCGACGCCCGACCGGGCACTCGCCGATCGCGTCGCCGCCGCAGCGATCGCAGACGTGCGGCGCATCGAGTCCAAGTATTCGCGCTATCGCGACGACAGCGTCACCTCGGCGATCAACCGCGCCGCGGGCCGGGCGGCCGTGGCGATCGACGCCGAGACCGCGGCGCTCCTGCGCTACGCCGACCGGTGTCACGCGCAAAGCGGCGGCCGCTTCGACATCACGTCGGGCGTGCTGCGTCGCGCGTGGGACTTCAAGCGCCGCCCGCCGCGCGTTCCATCGCATGCAACGCTTGCGGCGGCGCGCGAGCTGATCGGGTGGGATCGCGTCGAATGGAGCGATGCCGCCGTCCGCTTGCCGCACGCCGGCATGGAGCTCGACTTCGGCGGCATCGGCAAGGAATACGCGGCGGATCGCGCCGCCGTCATCTGCCGCGACCTCGGCATCGTGCATGCGCTCGTCAACCTCGGCGGCGACGTGCGTGCGATCGGACCGCGTGCCGACGGCTCGCCATGGTGCGTCGGCATTCGCGATCCGCGACGCGAGGACGCGACGATCGCGAGCATCCTCGTCGACGACGCGGCCGTCGCCACCAGCGGCGATTACGAGCGTTACTTCGAAGTCGGCGGGCGGCGCTATTGTCATCTGCTCGATCCACGGACAGGCCTGCCCGTTTCGCAGTGGCAATCGGTCAGCGTCGCGGCGCCGCTTGCGATCCTCGCCGGGAGCTACGCGACTATCGCGATGCTGCTCGAGCGTGACGCCGAGCCGTTCCTGGCGCCGCTCGGCGTTGCGTTCCTGATGGTGGCACAGGATGGATCGGTGACGGTGCGTGACGCAAGCTGCGCGGCGCCCGCATTCGTCGTGTCCTGCGCGCGGTAAAGCCGGCCGCGGCACGCGTTGCGCGTGCGGCGAACGTTGGCTGGCGGCGTGCGCCACGACGCCGTTGCGCTACGATGCGCGTCGATGCCATCGTTCACCGACACGACCGCGAGCGCCGATGCGCCCGCGGCCGCCGCCCGCTCCGTCGGCCCCGTCCTGCCGCAAGTCGCGCACTTCGACGCGCCACTGCCGCTCGCCTGCGGCCGCACGCTTCCCCAGTACGACCTCGCGTACGAGACGTATGGGACGCTCGATGCGTCGCGCTCGAATGCCGTTCTCATCTGTCATGCGCTGAACGCGTCGCACCACGTTGCCGGCTTCTACGCCGACGATCCCGACAACATCGGCTGGTGGGACAACATGGTGGGGCCGGGGAAGCCGCTCGACACCGGGCGCTACTTCGTCGTCGGCATGAACAATCTCGGAAGCTGCTTCGGCTCGACCGGACCGGTTTCATCGAACCCGGCGACCGGCGAGCCCTGGGGCAGCGACTTTCCGATCGTGACCGTCGAGGACTGGGTCGACGCGCAGGCGCAGCTCGCCGATCGGCTCGGCATCCGGCAATGGGCGGCGGTAATGGGCGGCAGCCTCGGCGGCATGCAGGCGCTCGACTGGGCGATCCGCTATCCGTCGCGCATCCGCAATGCGCTCGTGATCGCCGCCGCGCCGAACCTGTCGGCCGAGAACATCGCGTTCAACGAGATCGCGCGCCAGGCGATCATGACCGATCCCGAATACCACGACGGCAACTTCGGCGCGCACGGCGTGAAGCCGCGGCGAGGGTTGCGCGTGGCGCGGATGATCGGCCACATCACCTATCTGTCCGACGAGCAGATGGAGGCCAAGTTCGGGCGCCAGCTGCGCGACGGGCTCAACTTCTCGTTCGCACCCGAATTCCAGATCGAGTCGTACCTGCGCTATCAGGGCGAGAAGTTCGCCGAATACTACGACGCGAACACCTATCTTCGCGTGACGAAGGCGCTCGACTATTTCGATCCGGCCACGCGCGAAGGCGGCGACCTGGCGCGCGCGCTGGGACCGGCGACGTGCCGCTTTCTCGTCGTGTCGTTCACGACCGACTGGCGCTTTCCCGCCTCGCGTTCGCGCGAAATCGTCAAGGCGCTGGTGCGAAAGCGCCGCGACGTCTCGTACGCCGAAATCGCGGCGCCGCACGGCCACGATGCGTTCCTGCTCGACAACGCGCAGTATCACGCCGTAGTGCGCGCATGGTTCGAGCGGATGGCGTCGGAGATCGGCGACATCGGGGAAGCCGGGGTCAGAGCTCGATCTCCGAACGCGTTTTCGGCATGACCGGCGTCCGGCAGGAAGATACGGCTCTGACCCCGATTTCCGTCAATGGCGTCGCGCGCGCCGACTACGCGACGATCGGCGGCTGGGTCGGCCAGCAGGCGCACGTGCTCGACCTCGGTTGCGGCGACGGCGAATTGCTCGCGTTTCTCGCCGCGCAGCGCGCCGCGAGCGGCTACGGCATCGAGATCGACGACGCGGGCGTCCTCGCGTGCGTGCGCAACGGCATCAACGTGATCCAGAGCGACCTCGAGCGCGGGCTCGCCGGGTTCGACGACGGCGCGTTCGACGTCGTGATCCTGTCGCAGACGCTGCAGGCGATGCGCCGCATCGAAGCGATCGTCGGCGAAATGCTGCGCGTCGGCCGCGAGGCGATCGTCACCTTTCCGAACTTCGGCCACTGGACGCACAGGCTGCAGATCCTGCGCGGACGCATGCCGGTATCGTCGTCGCTGCCCTACCAGTGGTACGACACGCCGAACATCCACCTTTGCACCGTCGCCGATTTCGACGCGTTCCTCGCGGAGCGCGGCTACCGGGTTCTCGATCGCGTGATCCTCGCCAAGGGTCGCGCGGTCGGCTTCGCGCCGAACCTGACCGGCGAGCTCGCCATCTACCGGTTTCGCCGATGATCCGCGACGAGCATCGCGAAACCTGGCGCGAGGCGCTCTTCAACCGGCGGATGCTGATCTGCGTCTTCACCGGCTTCTCGTCGGGACTGCCGCTCTACCTTTTGATCAGCCTGCTGCCCGCCTGGCTTCGTACGGGCGGCGTCGACCTGAAGACGATCGGCTTCTTTGCGCTGATCCAGATTCCGTACACGTGGAAGTTCCTCTGGTCGCCGCTGCTCGATCGCTACGCGCTGCCGCTGCTCGGCCGCCGCCGCGGCTGGATGCTCGTCACGCAGCTCGTGCTGCTCG
>DASSVX010000050.1:0-5463 GCA_035705655.1 Casimicrobiaceae bacterium | reverse complement strand
CCGCCGGGCGTGTGGACGCTCGGCTTCGTCAGCCTGCTGATGGATGCGTCGAGCGAGCTCGTCCATGCGCTGTTGCCGCTTTACATGGTCGGTGCGCTTGGCGCGTCGATGCTTGTCGTCGGTATCGTTGAAGGCGTCGCCGAGGCGATTGCGCTCTTCGTTCGTTTGTTTTCGGGCTACTGGTCCGATGCGCTCGCGCGACGCAAGCCGCTCGTCGTACTGGGTTACGGGCTCGGTGCATTGTCGAAGCTCGCGTTTCCGCTGGCGACAGCGCTTTCAGTCGTCATCGCCGCGCGCTTCGTCGATCGGATCGGCAAAGGCATACGCGGCGCGCCGCGCGACGCGCTGATCGCGGATTTGACGCCGCCGTCGGTTCGCGGTGCGGCGTTCGGACTGCGCCAGGCGCTCGACAGCGCGGGTGCGGTGCTGGGGCCGCTGCTGGCCCTGGGCGCGATGGCCTATTTCGCCGGCGATTTCCGCCATGCGTTCTGGGTTGCCGTTCCACCAGCGGCGATGTGTGTCGCGCTGCTGTGGCTCGGTGTGCGTGACGCCGATGCGCGCGCGGCGAGCGCATCCGATACGCGACGAAGGCTGTCGTGGCGCGACGCGCGTCGCCTCGATCGGCGATTCGTCATCGTCACCGCGATCGCGTCGGTGCTGACGCTCGCGCGGTTCTCGGAGGCATTCCTCGTGCTGCGCGGGCAGGATGTCGGCCTCGGCACGCAGGGCGCACCGTGGGTGATGGTCGCGATGACGATCGTCTATGCCGGTTGCGCGTGGCCCGCGGGTAAGCTGGCCGACCGCGGTCACGCGAAGCACCTGCTGGCGGCGGGCCTCGCCGCCCTCGTGGCAAGCGACCTCACGCTGGCGTTTGCCGCCAAAATACCGGGTGTGCTGGCGGGCGCGTGCCTGTGGGGGTTGCACATGGCGCTCACGCAAGGGCTGCTCTCAGCTCTTATCGCGGCAACGGCCCCGGCAGAACTGCGCGGCACGGCGTTTGGCGTTTTCGCAGTCGCGAGCGGCATCGCACTGCTCGTCGCGAGTGCGCTTGCCGGGTACCTGTGGCAGTCGATCGGACCATCGGCGACTTTCTTCGCAGGCGCAGCGTTCGCCGTCATCGCGGGCGCGGGGCTCGCGACGCAGTTGCGGGACATCCCCAAGCTTGGCGGCCGTTGATCGATGCGCTGGCGGGCGTAAGCTTTCGCCGTGTTGGCCGACTAGAGTAGAGCGGCGTTGCGCACCAGCGAAGTGCCAGCGCGCCGCGCGTCCGCGAGGAACCGCATGAACGATCAAGCCCCTCCCGTTGCAGCGCCGCTTGCCTTCGACACCGAGCGATCGCGCCCGCTCTATCTGCGCCATGCCCTCGCCGTGCGGATCATGCACTGGATCAACGTCGTCGCGCTGACGCTGATGTTCATGACCGGCCTGCAGATCTTCAACGCGCATCCCGCGCTGTACTGGGGTGCGTCGTCGTACTCAGGGCGACCCGCGTGGCTCGAGATCGGCGCACGCGAGGATCCGCAAGGGAAACCGGTCGGTTACACGCGTTTACTCGGCCGTGAATTCACGACGACCGGGGTGCTCGGATTGTCAGTCGATGGCGGGCGCCCGTACGCGCAGGGATTTCCCGCGTGGCTGACGGTACCGAGCCATCAATGGCTGTCGATGGCGCGGACGTGGCATTTCTTCTTCGCATGGGTGTTTGTCATCAACGGCCTGTGCTACGTCATCTACTCGGTTGCTGCGCGACATCTCAAGCGAGATCTCCTGCCGACTCGCGCAGACATTCGCGGCATCGGCGCCTCGATCGTCGATCACCTGCGCTTTCGACATCCGACCGGTGAAGCGGCAAAGCGCTACAACGTGCTGCAGAAGTTCGCGTACCTGACGGTCATCTTCGTGCTGCTGCCGTTGATCGTGCTGATGGGCTTGGGCATGTCGCCGCGACTCGATACGCTGTTTGGCGGATGGGTCAACTGGTTCGGCGGTCGCCAATCGGTGCGATCGATCCATTTCATCATCGCGTGGATGCTCGTGGCGTTCGTGCTGATTCACGTGTTCGAGGTGATCGTCACTGGCTTCTGGAACAACCTCCGCTCGATGATTACCGGCCGCTATCGCGTGCCCAAGGAGGCAGGCCATGGGTGATCGCTTGACGACAGTCGATGGGCGGAGACTCGGATGATCGATCGTGATGGAGGCGCACGGCGCCGTTTCTTGCGTGGCGTCGCAGCATCCTTTGGTGCGCTTGGCGTCGCCGGCTGCGATCGGCTGTCGCAAAGCGAATGGTTTCCGAAAGTGCTCGAATCGGCCGAACGGCTCAACGAGCGCGTCGCGAAGGTCGTCACCGGCCGCAAGGCGATGGCGCAGGAATTCAGCGCCGCGGATCTGTCACCGACGTTTCGCAGCAATGGCACCGCGGAGCCGAACAATCCGGAATACGCGGCACTCGCTGCGAAAGGCTTCGACGGCTACGCGCTCGACGTGAGCGGGCTCGTCGCGCAACCGCGGCGGTTCTCGCTTGCCGAGCTTCGCGCGTTGCCAAGCCGCACGCAGATCACGCGGCACGATTGCGTCGAGGGTTGGAGCGCGATCGGCAAATGGCAGGGCGCGCGGCTTTCGGCCGTGCTCGACGCCGTGCAGCCGACGGCCGCTGCGCGGTATGTCGTGTTCCACTGCGCCGATCCGATGGACGACGATGGCGGCTCGCCGTATTACGAGAGCATCGACATGGACGATGCCTATCACGAGCAGACGCTGCTCGCGTACGCGTTGAACGACAAGCCGTTGCCGATCGCCAATGGCGCACCGATCAGGCTGCGCGTCGAGCGCCAGCTCGGCTACAAGCACGCGAAATACGTGATGCGGCTCGAACTTGTCGACAGCTTTGCGAAGATCGGCGAAGGGAAGGGCGGCTACTGGGAGGACCAGGGCTACCAGTGGTACGCCGGTATCTGAGGCGGGTTACGCGAACACGCCGTGCATGAACCACTCGCCATCATCGGTGCCGTAGCGATGATCGCGATAAATCCACACCATGCCGCCTTGCGGCGTTTCGGCGACGAAGTAATCGCGGCGCAGGTCGTGGCCATCCCACCATCCTGATTCGATCCGTTCCGGGCCGTCGCGCAAAATCCACGGCGCGGTTTCGAGCGCACCGCTCAATATCTTTGCCTCGTCGAGCAGCCACAGTGGCCGCGGCGCGTCGGTGGCAGCGCTCGGCTGTTCGAGTGGACTCGCTTTGCGGTTGCGTTTTTGCGGCCCCGTGGAATGGGCATGCGTGCGCGGCTGACTGCTGCGCGTTTCGGGCGTAGTGGCGGATGTTGCATATTCGGGCCGATGCTCGGGATGCGTGGCGAGCACGGTGACGACATCGTCGCCAAGCCGCGAGCGCAATCGATCGACGAGCGGCACGACGACGGCGTCGACCTCATCCTCGGGCAGGAGGCCGAAGTTGCGCCCCGCAAGCGGTGCCGTCTCATCGCTCGTGAGCACGATCGCTTCGACGGATGCCGGCAGCGTCACGCGCGCAAGACGCTCGCGCATTACCGCATGCAGATGCGCCGGTGCGCGCGCCGGCGCGCCCAGCCTGAATTCCGCGGCCGAGGGCGGTATGCCGCGGTCGCGCACATAGCGCTCGTGAATGAGCGCAAGCGACATGCGCACGACGCCGAGCCCGCGCGCCAGCAGCCAGCCCGCAAGATCGCCAATGAGGCGGTTGACGCCGAAGCCCAGTGCTTCGACGTTATCGATCGGCGCCGGCAGCACGAGCTTGCGCTCGAACCGCGGTGGCGGCTCGTACGACCGTTGCGGATCGGGCGCTCGATCGAGCGCCCGATCGAGCCTATCGACGACATGCTGGCCGAAGCGTCGCGCAAGCCCGGCACGCGGCAATGCGTGCGCAGCGCCAAATGTCGTCACGCCTGCCGCTTTCAGCGTGGCGAGCGTCGTCGGCTCGAAATCCAGCAGCGTGAGCGGCAGCGGCGAGAGCACGTCGGGCAATGCAGAGCGGCGCAGCACCGGCTGCGTATGACCCGCGCGCGCGAGCATAAGCGCCGCCGTCGGGGTGGGTGCGACGGCCATTCGCCTCGCATAACCGCGAGACTCGACGCTGGCGCCGAGCAGGGCGAGCAATTGCGTGAGTCCCCCGAAGAGCCGCATGCTGCCGGCGATTTCCGCGACGACTGCGTTGGAATGGACGATGCTCACCTGAGGCGTGAACGCGAGCAGCAGCGTCGCGACTTCGGCGAGCGCAGCCGCCTCGGCATCGCCATCGCGGTCGCGCACCACGACGTCGGGTGCGAAGGCGAGCGCGGCGGAGATCAGTTGGTCGCCGCGAATGCCCGCCGCATTCGCGCAACCATTCGCCGCGACGACCCGCGGGTAATGGCCGCCGCTTGCGACGACGAACGGCCGCTCCGTATCGTCAGGCGCTGCACGCGCGAAGACATCGAGCGCAAGCGATGGCAACAGTACGCAGGTCCACAGCATCGATGGGCATCAGCGCGTTTACGCCCGGCGTTTTGCGACGCTGCAATGCATGGGTGTGCATGGCGCTACAGAGATCACGATGCCTTGCGCTGCGAAGTCCGCAACCGATGCTGACGGGCTGGCGGTGGTGATGTCGACGTTCGCTGCAATATCGGCATGCCGTCGGGCAACGGATAAAGCGGCGCACCGGGCGTGCGCGCAAGATCGAGCACGACCGGATGCGCGAGTTCGGCGCCGCGCCGTTTCAGTACGCGCACGGCGAGTCTCGTTTGCTGCGGCGACAACGCCAGCCGCAACGGTGCGGCCGTAGCACTTGCGCGCTGGCCGGGTCTGCGCCACAGCACGCCCCACGTGCGGCCCTCGCGCGCGGCAACCTGCAGTCGCCGCAAGGCGCGATCCTCGTGCGCCTGCATCCAGCCGAACGCAGCGCCGCACTCCGGCGCGCGCAGCGCCTGCTCGTAAGCCCACAGCGCTTCGGCACTGCTGCAGCCGCGAATGACGATGAGGCGTGCAAGGTCGAGCCCCGCTGCGGCGAGCGCGGGCGCATACGGCCGGTGCGGCGGCGCGATCCAGACGACGCTGCGCCCTTCCGCTTGCAGCCTGACGAGTGCTGGCAGCGTGAGTCGCACCTCGCCGATGCCTTCGCGTTCGACGAGCAACTCCGTCAATGCGCCACGGGGCCATCCACCGCCGGGAAGCGCTGCGTCGAGCTCGGCAAAACCGGACGCGACGCTGGCAGACTCGGACGCGCAATCACCACCGCGCCAGATGGCTGGATGCGCGAGCAGGCGCGCGATCGCCGCGGAATGCGTGGTGGATGTCACGGACGAATCGCGCTCATGTCGCCGCGTTCGGTGTCGAGGGCGTCGAGCTTGGCGGCCAATGACGCGCAAAGATAGTCGCGACTTCAGGATGCGATTCGACTCGTTGCAGCGTGTCGTGAAACGCCGGTCGATGACGTGCAAGGTGCTG
>DASSVX010000049.1:0-20528 GCA_035705655.1 Casimicrobiaceae bacterium | reverse complement strand
CGCTGCACGAGCGCGTCGAGCACCCTTCGCGTCTCCAGCGGATCGCGAATGACTTCCAGCGTGCCGTGAACGTGGGCGGCCGCGTAGTTCCAGGTCGGGACCGCTTTCGCCGGCTCGGCGTACCACGACGGCGATACATAGGCGTGCGGACCGTGGAAGATCGCGATCGACTCGACATTCGCCGCGTGCTCCCAATGCGGGTTCGCGCGCGCCATGTGCCCGATCAGCGTGCCGTGCGGCTCGCAGCCGGGAACGAACAGCAACGGCAGATGCGAGATGAACGGCTCGGGCGTCGCGGGCGTGACGAGGGTCGCGAACGGATGGTCGTGCATCAGTCGCGCGATCGCGGCACGGTCGGTGATTGCGAAGGTGGACGGCGTGTACACGCTCATGTCGAAGTCGCTCCTGGGTCCGGTGCCTGTGCAAACAGCGCGCGCGCCTCGTCCGGGCCGAACGTGTAGCGGCGGTTGCAGAACTCGCACGTCACCTCGACCATGCCACGCGCGGCAAGTGCCGCCTCGATCTCGGCGTGGCCCGCGATGCGCAGCGCATGGGCCACCCGGTCCGTCGAGCAGCGGCAGCGGAAGCGCGCCGGCCGCGGCTCGAACATTCGAATGTCGTTACGGGGGAACAGACCGGCGAGAATCGCTTCCAACGTGGCGCCGCGTACGGCGCGCGCGATCGCCCGACCGGCATCGTCGACAAGACGCGGCCATCCGGTGAAATCGCCAGCGCTCGCGTCGGGCAGTCGCTGCAGCAGCAGGCCGGTGACGCCTGCGTCCCGGGGCAAGAGCCACAGCCGGCTTTGCAGCTGCTCGGATGCGGCAAGATAGTGCTCGATCGATGCCGCGACGGACGCGGCGTCGAGACGCACGACGCCCTGATACAGCGTTCCGGCGCCGCGCTGATCGAGCGTGAGCGTGAGCCGTCCGTGTCCGGCGCCGCCGGACAGTGCCGCGAGCGACGCATTTTCTCCGAGTGCTGCCACGCGGCGCCGGTCCCACTGCGCCGTGGCCCGCAGTTCGAGCGCATCGGTGCATTCGACGACGAGCAGACGCACCGGGCCATCGCCTGCAAGCTGCACGACGAGGCTTCCATCGAGCTTCAGCGTCGAGGCAAGCAGCGCGGCGGCCGCGCAAAGCTCGGACAGCACGCGGGCGAGCGGCGGCGGGTAGTCGTGCTGCGCGACGATGTCGCGGCTCGTGGCCTCGAGGCGGATCAGCGATCCGCGCACCGGCGCGTGCTCGACCACGAACGGCACGAGCGCGTCCGCGACGCGGGGCGGACTCATTGCTTCGTCAGCGGCAACGTGTAGAGCGTCATCGGCAGCGCGGAATTGCGGTCGAACTTGGCGCCGGCCTCGATGCCGATCCGCGCCACCGTTTCGGCCGTCTTCGTTTGCGTGTAGCGCGCGTGCATTGCGCCGAGCGCGAATTCGCGCCCCGATCCCGCCGCCCAGAACTGCGTGTACTCGAACACCTCGCGCATCGAGAAGACGCCAAAGATGCCGTTGGCGTTGGCGATCAGCGCGGTGATCTGCGTCGATTCGTACGGATCGTCCTCTTCCTCCTTCGGATTCAGGAAGTGCTGCTCCTTGAGGATCGGGTGGAGCTTGCGAAACGTCTCGAAGATCGCAGATTTGTGCGCGAAGTCGAGATCGCCGTGCTTCGCGAGGAGGCTTTCGAACACGAGCTGGTGGGCAGCGGACCCGCAGAGCCCGATGTACGTGTCGCGATAGCGGACGATCTTGTCATAGGTGCGATCGTGCTCGGCGGCGAGGCGCGTATCGCCGAACGTCGTCAGCGAATCGGCGGCGATCGCAACGGAGTCGCCCTTGCGGACGACGACGAGAGTGGTCATCGGCAGGATGAGGACGGGAATGAATGCGCCGGCGACCGGGAATCCGTCGCCGCGCGTGGCCCGATTATACGATCGCGGTCGGGGCGGGCCGGGTGGCGGCCGCGGGAATGCGCCCGGCATCCCAGTGGGCGATCGCCCATGTCCAGAACTCGGACACCGGGCACGCGGGATCGGACGGTGCGCATTGTCCGAGAAAGCGCCATGCGGCGTGCAACGCCGGCAGCGGTGCAGCGGGCAACGGCGTTGCCGCGGTCTGCTTCGACAGCTTCGCACCGCGTGCGTCGACGGCGACCGGCACGTGCAGATAGCGTGGCGTCGCAACGCCGAGCGCGCGTTGCAGGAAGATCTGGCGTGGTGTCGACGCGAGAAGATCCGCGCCGCGAACGACGTCGGTGATGCGCTGCGCAGCGTCGTCGACGACGACGGCGAGTTGATACGCGCAGAGTCCGTCGCTGCGCCGGACGACGAAATCGCCCACGTCCTCGTCGAGCCGCTGCTGCTGCAGTCCGTGGAGTCGATCGGTGAATGCGATCCGCGCCGAAGGCACGCGCACGCGCACGGCGGCTCGTCGCGTGCGCTCCGCGGCCCGGTCACCGTGATGGCCGATGCCATCGCGGCACGTTCCCGGATACACGCGTTCGCCAATTCGGCCGATCGGCTGCGCGGCAAGCGCCTGCCGCGTGCACACGCAGGCGTAGGCGAGGCCGGCCGCGGCGAGCCGGGCAAGCGCCGCCTCGTACGCGTCGCGGCGCGACGATTGGCGCCACACGGGTCCCTCCCACTCGAAGCCGTAACCTTCGAGCGCGTGCAGGATGTCGTCCGCGGCGCGCGGACGTGCACGCGGAACGTCGACGTCCTCGATGCGCACGAGCCATGCGCCGGCGTTGCGGCGCGCATCGGCATAGCTCGCCATCGCGGCAACGAGCGAGCCGAAGTGCAACGGACCGGTGGGCGACGGCGCGAAACGGCCGCGGTACGGACCTTCCGGCGGACCCGAGGCGCTCAGTGCAGCGAAGCGGTCGCCGACGTGCGCACGGCGGCCACCGACGTCCCCGGCTCGTAGCGCTTCATCGCGGTCATCACTGCCGTCGGATACTCCGGCTGGCCGAGGCTGCCGTTGTAGCGGCCGAGCGCGCGATAGACGTCGCCGTTCTCGACGTCGAGGTAGTGCCGCAGGATCGTGCAGCCATAACGCAGGTTCGTGCGCAGCTGGAACAGGTTCTGGTCGGCCGTGCCGATCAGGCGCACCCAGAACGGCATGACCTGCATGAAGCCGCGCGCGTCGGCCGACGAGACCGCGTACTTGCGGAAATTGCTCTCGTGATGGATGACGCCGAGCACGAGCTGCGGATCGAGGCCGGCGCGCGTCGCTTCGTAATGCACGGTGGCGAGAAACTCGACGCGTGCGGCTTCATCGGGGAAACGGCCCGCGAGCTTCGGCGACATCGCCGCGAGCCACTCGCGAACCGCCGCGCGCTCGATGTAGTTGCGCGGCACCGGGTTGTCGGCGACGGCACGCGAAAGCCCGCTTGCGACCGACGGAGCGAGACGCTCCTCGACCTGCGCGCCGGCGTGTGCGTCGAGCGGCGCTGCGCAGGCCGCAAGAAACGCGAGCGCCGCGAACATCGTTCGCGGACGCGATACCCGGTACGGCTGCATCAGGTTCCGATCCGTTCGTTGAGAAAAGCAAGCGTGTCCGCGAGCGGCAGCCTCGTGACCGTCGCGTCGCGGCGAGCCTGGTATTCGACGATACCTTCCTTCAATCCGCGCTCGCCGACCGTCACCCGATGCGGGATGCCGATCAGCTCGAGATCAGCAAACATCACGCCAGGCCGCTCGCCACGATCGTCGAGCAGCACCTCGACGCCGGCTTCGGCGAGTTGCCGGTGCAGCCGGTCGGCGCACTCGCGCACCGCGTCGCTCCTGTCGTAGCCGATCGGCGCAATCGCCACCGCGAACGGCGCCATCGCCGAAGGCCAGACGATACCCCGTTCGTCGTGGTTCTGCTCGATCGCCGCGGCGACGACGCGCGTCACTCCGATGCCGTAGCAGCCCATCTGCAGCACCTGCGAGCGGCCGTCGGCGTCGAGGTAACTCGCACCCATGGCTGTGGAGTACACGTCGCCCAGTGCAAACACGTGGCCGACCTCGATGCCGCGCACGATCGACAGCGTGCCCCTGCCGTCGGGCGACGGGTCGCCCTCGACGACGTTGCGTATATCGGCGACGGCGTCGGGCTCGCGGCAGTCGCGGCCGAAGTTGACGCCGCGCAGATGGTAACCGGCCTCGTTCGCGCCGCAGACGAAGTCGCTCATCGCCGCCACCTGCCGGTCGACGATGAGCGGCATGTCGCCCGCGATGCCGACCGGGCCGAGGTAACCGGGCCGGCAGCCGGTGGCGGCGACGACTTCCGCTTCGCTCGCGAAGCGCCACCCGTCGAGGCCGGGCAGCTTGCCGATCTTCACTTCGTTGCCCATGTGATCGCCGCGCACGAGCAGCATCTGCACGCGATCCTGCGCGTGGATCAACAGGCACTTGACCGTGCGCGCGAGCGGAAGCCCGAGCAGCTCCGCCACTTGCTCGCACGTCGAGCTTCCCGGCGTGGGCACGCGTTGCATCGCTTCGGACGGCGCCGCACGCGGCGTCGACGGCGCGATGGCTTCCGCCTGCTCGACGTTGGCCGCGTAGGTCGAGCCATTGCTGTAGGCGATGGCGTCCTCGCCGGAATCGGCCAGCACCTGGAACTCGTGCGAGGCGAAGCCGCCGATCGCGCCGGTGTCGGCCTCGACGGCACGAAACTCGAGGCCGAGGCGCGTGAAGATGCGCGCATACGCGTCGTACATCCCGCGGTACGACACCATCAACGCGTCGCGATCGGCGTCGAACGAATACGCGTCCTTCATCAGGAACTCGCGCCCGCGCATCACGCCGAAGCGCGGCCTGATCTCGTCGCGGAACTTGACCTGGATCTGGTACAGGTTGACCGGGAGCTGGCGGTAGCTCCTGATGTCCTTGCGCACGATGTCGGTCATCACCTCCTCGTGCGTGGGTCCGAACAGGAAATCGCGCGCCTGCCGGTCCTTGATCTTCAGGAGCAGCGGCCCGAATTTGTCCCAGCGGCCCGTCTCCTCCCATAGCTCGGCGGGCAGGATGTGCGGCAGGTACGTTTCGAGCGCGCCCGCACGGTTCATTTCCTCGCGCACCACCTGTTCGACCTTGCGCAGCGTGATGAGGCCGAGCGGCATCCAGCTGTAGATGCCCGACGACACCTTCTTGATGAGCCCGGCGCGCAGCATGAGCTTCTGGCTCGCGACCTCCGCTTCGGCGGGCGCTTCCTTCAGCGTGCTGAGATAAAACTTCGAGACGCGCATCGAGCGCTTTTCACCGGGGGCGGACAGGGACCGCGATTTTATCGCCCTTTCCATCGGCGACGCGGCATGCGTGCGAGAATCACCGGCGCGCCTGTCGGCGTGAATCGACGAACCGCGATGTACGCCCTCGACCTCGACGACCCGCGCGCCTGGCCCCGGGCGAATGCGGCGATGCCGCCCTACGCCGACGCGCAGCGCGCCATCGACGCGGCGACACGTGCCGACGCCGATGCGCTCGACGCGCAGCTGCGCGATTGGGTCGCGCGGGCGCTTGCGGCCGGGGACGGCGACCTTCTCGCCCGCACGCTTGGAGAGGCACCGTCGCCCGCGATCGCAAGACATCTGCGCCGCCTGCTCGACGACGTCGAGCGCGCGCCGCTCCATGGGTCCGGCGAGGTGCACACGACGCTCTTCGCGATCCCGGTGATCGTCGTCGCCGGACTCGACACCGGTGCTGCGCCGGTCACGCTCGGCGCGGTGCTTCCCGACGTCGCCGCGCTCGCCGCGATCCTGCGCGATGCGCGCGCCTTCGGCGGATGCGAGACGTTTGCGTTGTCGTCGTCGCTGGTCAGCGCCGACCGGGTCGACGTCGCGGCGTTGCCCGCGCTTCTCGCGCGATGCGCGCTCGTCGCGCATGCGGGCGGCAATTTCGCGGGCGGCGCACTCGATCTTCCTCCCGCGCCGATTCCGGTCGATGCGGGCGTCGAGCGCGTGCACCTGCGGTTCATTGCCGGCGCCCTGCTGACGCCGCCGGGAATCGATCCGCTCGCCGAATCGACGATCGGCCGGTGGGGGATGGCGCTCGCGGCAGCGATCGCGAAGGCGCTCGGCGCACCGGGCGTCACGCGGCTCGCGCTGCCGCGTCCCGCGCAGCGTCTGGTGGCCGCCGTGCAATCGGGTCGGGCCGCACAACGCGAGGTATCGGCACAGCTCTTCGCGAGCAACGCCATTCGCAGGATCCGTGCGTCGTACGGCGAGCCGACGGCAATCGTGAGCGCGCATCACGCGGCGGACGCCCCGGGCGGCGGGGAGTTGCGCCTGTCGTTATCCTCGCCGTTCGCCGCCAAGGCGGCGGAGGGCTTTCGCTGTCCGCTTTATCCCTACGAAACCGTGCAGGACGTCGCCGCGATGCTCATTGCGCTCCTGCGCGACTGCCGCGTGTCGGCGCCCCGCTGCATGCCGGGTGTCCACGCCGACATCGATCCGGTCACCGGCGGCCCGCTGTTCTTCAAGGACCACGGTGCGTCGGCGGAGACGCCGCTGCATTGAGCGTGGATGGCCACGGTCGTGAGTCCCGATCGCTGCTCGGGCGCGCGCCGCTTGACGCGCCCGATGCCGCTCACGTGCTCGGTCACCGCGGGATTGCCGGCGTATTCGATGACGCCGGCGCCGGAAATGCTTGCGCCGAGCGTGCTCGTGGCGTGAACGATCACGTTGCCGACGCCGCTGACGGAAACGGTGGCGTCGGTGGCGACGAGGTGCTCGGCACGGTACGACCCCGCGCCCGAGATCGACACGTCCTCCCTCTCGACGCGCCCGGCGAGCTTTGCATCGAGCGCGCCCGAGCCGTTCACCCGCAGCGACGTGGCGCGAAGATCGTCGATCGAAAGCGCCGATCCGCCCGAGGCATCGATGCGTAACGCCGTCGTCGAAAGCTTCGGCGCATCCATCTTCACGTTCCCCGTCAGCGCAATGGCGTCGAGCGTGCGAAAGCGTACCGTCACGTGCGGCGTCGCGGATGAGCGCCGGCCGAGCAGACCGTTCCACCAGCGGCGCCGGTCGCGCGCATGGACGACGAGCCGGCCGTTGGCGACTTCCGCAGCGACGCTGGTGCGACTCGCGGCTTCGACGTCGATCGATTCGGCCTCGGCCTGCAGCAGCGTCACCGCGGCGCTGCCGCCGACCTCGATCTCGTGAAACGGCGCGAGGTCGCGATGTTCCAAACGCGCGGCGGGCTCGCCGCCGACGGTACGCGTGAGCGTCCACCAGGCGAGCGCCGCCGAGACGACGATGGTTGCGAGGACCAGCCAGGGGAGCGACGTGCGGGGCATCGAAGGGCTTTCGGGACTCGGGATTGGATGCGCCGACACGCTAGCGCAGATTCAGGTTGACAGGCATTGGCGGTTTGCATACTGTATTCGGAATACTATCGAGCGGGCCTCGCAGCGTTCGCTTTTCGAGGGAATCCGAGGAGGATCGCGGGTGGAACAATCAACGCAACCGATTCGCGTGGTGATCGCGAAAGTCGGCCTCGACGGTCACGACCGCGGCGTGAAGATCGTCGCGCGGACGTTGCGCGACGCCGGCATGGATGTGATCTACACCGGCCTGCACCGCACGCCGGACGAGGTGGTCGAGGCCGCGATCCAGGAAGACGTCGACGTGATCGGCGTAAGCATCCTGTCGGGAGCGCACATGACCGTATTTCCGCGGCTCATCGGCCTTTTGAAGGAGCGCGACGCCGAGGACATCCTCGTGGTCGGCGGCGGCGTGATCCCCGACGAGGATCTGCCGAAGCTGAAGGCGATCGGCGTGCGCGAGCTGCTGTTGCAGGACACGCCGCCGCGGCAGATCGTCGAGACGATCCGCCGCCTCGTCGCCGAGCGCGGCCCGCGGTAGCAGGGATCAGGGGCGAGCGCGCCGGCGACGCGACAAACCACGATGGAACCGATGGAGCAGTGGTCGTTTCCTCCGCGCTTCGACGCGCACTACGTGCCGCCCGTCGATTCGCGCTACTGGTTTCCGGTGCGCGAAACGATGCCGCCCGGCGACCGTGAAAGAGCGATCCTCGAGCGGCTGAAGGCGGTCACGCGCTATGCGTACGACACGTCGCCGTTCTATCGCCGCAAGTGGGACGACGCGGGGTTCCATCCCGGCCATCTGCGCTCGCTCGAGGACTTCGAGGCGAAGGTTCCCGTCATCACCAAGCAGGATCTGCGCGACGCACAGGCGCGCGTGCCGCCCTTCGGCGATTACCTCTGCGTTCCCGGCGCGGAGGTGCATCACATCCACGGGACGTCGGGAACCACGGGCCGGCCGACCGCGTTCGCCATCGGCCGTGCCGACTGGGACGCCATCGCGAACGCGCACGCGCGCATCCTGTGGGGGATGGGCATACGTCCGGGCGACGTCGTGTTCGTCGCGGCGATCTTCAGCCTGTACATGGGGTCGTGGGGAGCGCTTGCGGGTGCCGAGCGGCTGCGTGCGAAGGCGTTCCCGTTCGGCGCCGGCGCTCCGGGCATGACGGCGCGCGCCGCGCAGTGGCTCGACCTGGTCAAGCCCGCCGCGCTGTATGCGACGCCGTCGTTCGCGCTGCACCTCGCCGAGGTCGCGCGCGACGAAGGCCACGACCCGCGCACATTCGGCCTTTCGACGACGTTCTTCTCCGGCGAGCCGGGCGCCTCGGTGCCCGGTGTGCGTGACCGCCTCATTGCCGCCTACGGCGCGCGCGTCGTCGATTGCGGATCGATGGCGGAAATGACGCCGTTCATGCACGTGGCCGGCAGCGCGGAAAGCGCCGGCATGCTGTGCTGGCAGGACATCGTCTACACCGAGGTGTGCGATCCGGCGACCTACCGCCGGGTGCCGTACGGGCAACGCGGCACCCCCGTATACACGCATCTCGAGCGCACGTCGCAGCCGATGATCCGGCTTGCTTCCGGCGATCTCACGCTGTGGGATCACGGGCCCACTCCCTGCGGCCGCACGTATCCGCGGCTGCCGCAGGGCATCTTCGGGCGCATCGACGACATGTTCACGATCCGCGGCGAGAACGTCTATCCGAGCGAGGTCGATGCGGTGCTGAGCCAGCTGCACGGCTACGGCGGCGAGCACCGGATCGTGATCACCCGCGACGGCGCGATGGACGAGCTCGTCATCCGGATCGAGATCGCGCCCGAGCAGCATGCACAGGGCGCAGCGGCGCATTCGGCGCTGCGCGAGAACGCGGAGCGACGCCTGTCGAAGATGCTCGGGCTGCGCTCGAGGCTCGAGGTGGTGCCGCCCGGCACGTTCCCGCGCACCGACTTCAAGGCGCGCCGCGTCGTCGACGATCGCGAAGTGTTCCGTGAGCTGAACGCGCGGCTTCGCTCGTGAATCGTGGCGTATATCCGCTCGGCTGACCTCGAATCGCGCGTCCTCGCCGGGGACACGCGCGCGATCGCGCGGCTCCTGTCACGCGCCGAATCGGGCATCGCCGAGGCGCGGCCGACGCTCGACGCGATGTTCGCGCACGCCGGACGCGCGCAGGTAGTCGGCATCACCGGCGTGCCGGGCAGCGGCAAGTCGACGCTGGTGGCAAAGCTCGTCCCGGAGATTCGCAAAAGCGGCCGGAAGGTGGCCGTGGTTGCCGTCGATCCGTCGAGCCCGTTTTCGGGCGGCGCCATTCTCGGCGATCGCATTCGCATGGGCGATCTCGCGGGCGACGCCGGCGTATTCGTGCGCAGCATGGCGACGCGCGGCGCGCTCGGCGGGCTTGCGAAGGGAACGCTGGAAGCCGTCGACGTGCTCGACGCCGCCGGCTTCGACATGGTGCTCATCGAAACCGTCGGTGTCGGACAGGACGAGGTCGACGTCGCCCGCGCGGCGCACACGACGGTCGTCGTCTCCGCGCCCGGACTTGGCGACGACATCCAGGCGATCAAGGCCGGGATTCTCGAGATCGCCGACATCCACGTCGTCAGCAAATGCGACCGGCCCGATGCGAACCGGACGATCGCCGACCTCAAGACGATGCTCGCGCTCGGCTACACGCATATGGACACCGCGCAGCTGAAATCGGGGTCAGAGCTGTATCTCCCGGATGGATCTTCGCGTGCTGCTGACGCGCATGCCGGGAGATACAGCTCTGACCCCGATTTCACGCTGCCGGCGGTCATCGGCACCAGCGCGATTCAGGATCGGGGCGTGGCCGAGCTGCTTGTCGCGATCGACCGCCATCGCGAAACGCTCGAGCGCACCGGCGAGATCGAGGCGCGCCGCCGCGCGATCGCCGAGCGGCGGCTGCTCGCGGCCGGAGAAGGTCTTCTGCACGATGCGTTCGCCCGCCATCGGCTGGGCAAGCTTTCCCCATTGCTCGAACGACTGCGCGTGCGCTCGCTGTCGCCGCACGCCGCCGCGCGGCAGCTGCTGCGCGAACTGAACATCGGAGGTGATGCATGAACGACTCGACGATTTTGGCCGACATGCGCGCGCGGGCAGCGCTCGCCGCGGACGTCGACGCGTGGGAAAAGAACGAAGTCGCGAAGTACGTTGCGCGCACTCCCGAGCGCACCGACGATTTCCAAACGGTGGGCGGTTTCCCTTTGAAGCGTACGTACACGGCCCTCGACGTCGCCGACACACCGCTCGATGACATCGGTCTGCCAGGCCGCTATCCGTTCACGCGCGGGCCTTACCCGACGATGTATCGCGGCCGCCTGTGGACGATGCGCCAGATCGCGGGCTTCGGCACCGCCGAGGACACGAACCAGCGCTTCAAGTACCTGATCGCGCACGGCCAGACCGGTTTATCGACCGATTTCGACATGCCGACGCTGATGGGCTACGACAGCGATCACCCGATGAGCGAAGGCGAGGTCGGCCGGGAAGGCGTTGCGATCGACACGCTGGCCGACATCGAGCATCTGTTCGACGGCATCGACCTCACGAAGATCTCGGTGTCGATGACGATCAATCCGAGCGCGTGGATCCTGCTCGCGATGTACGTCGCGCTCGCAAAAAAACGCGGCTACGACCTCCATGCGCTGTCGGGGACGATCCAGGCCGACATCCTGAAGGAATACCAGGCGCAGAAGGAATGGGCGTTTCCCGTCGCGCCGTCGGTGCGCATCGTGCGCGACTGCATCACGTACTGCGCACGCAACATGAAGCGCTACAACCCGATCAACATCTCGGGCTATCACATGTCGGAGGCCGGCGCCTCACCGCTCGACGAGGTCGCGTTCACGATGTGCAACCTGATCGCGTACGTCGAGGAAGTGCTGAGAACGGGGATGCAGGTCGACGAATTCGCGCCGCGGCTTGCGTTCTTCTACGTCTGCCAGGCCGATTTCTTCGAGGAGATCGCGAAGTTTCGCGCCGTGCGCCGCGTCTACGCGAAGATCATGCACGATCGCTTCGGTGCGAAAAACCCCGAGTCGATGCGGCTGCGCTTCCATTGCCAGACGGCGGCGGCGTCGCTCACCAAGCCGCAGTACCCGATCAATGTCGTGCGCACCGGGCTGCAGGCGCTGGCGGCGGTGCTCGGCGGCGCGCAGAGCCTGCATACGAACGGCATGGACGAGGCGTTTGCGATCCCGACCGAGGAGGCGATGAAGATCGCGCTGCGCACGCAGCAGATCATCGCGCACGAAAGCGGCGTCGCCGACGTCGTCGATCCACTGGGCGGATCGTATTTCGTCGAAAGCCTGACCACGCAGTACGAGCGGGCGATCTTCGGCGTGATCGACGAGGTGGATCGAGGCGGCGGCACGGTGCGCCTCACGCAGGAAGGCTGGTTCCAGCGGCGCATCGCCGACTTCGCCTACGAAACCGCATTGAAGAAGGCCAGCGGGGAAAAGCCCGTCATCGGCGTCAACAGGTTCGTCGATCCGGAAGAGAAGCTCGCCATCGAGCTGCACCCGTACGATGCGTCGACCGCGCAGCGTCAGATCGCACGCTTGCAACGCGTTCGCCGCGAGCGTGACAATGCGAAGGTGAGCGCGCTGCTGGAACGTCTCGTCGAGGTCGCAAAGCGGCAGGACGAGAACATCATGCCGGTCACGATCGAGCTCGTTTCGGCGGGGGCCACGATGGGCGACATCATCGAGAAGCTGAAGACGCTGTGGGGAACGTATCGGGAGAATCCGGTCTTCTGACGGCATGGTCGACGGCCTCATCCTCGATTACCTTCGCCACGCGCCGGCCATCGGCGGCGAGCTGCGCGTCGCGAAGCACGGTGCGCTGATCGGCCGCTCGACGATCGGCGCGCGATCGACGCTTGGTGACTACGCAACGGTGCGCGCAGACGGCGAGGACGTTCGCATCGGCGCCGGCGCATGGTTCGGCGATCACGCGACCGTTCATATCGCCGACCGGATTCGCGGTGCCGTCATCGGCGACGACGTGACGGTCGGCCGCTATGGCGTCGCGCACGCCTGCACGCTCGGCGACGGCGTCGTGATCGGCGAGTCGTCGATCGTAATGGACGACGCGGGCATCGGCGCGCATGCCGTGATCGCCGGCGACAGCGTCGTCCCACCGCGCAAGATGCTGGCGGGCGGCTTCCTGTATGCGGGACATCCTGCGAAGCCGGTGCGCGAGATCACCGTGGCAGAAGCGCAGTCGCTCGCGCGCGATTTGCGAAGCGGCCGTCCCGCAGCCGAGCTTCGGTCACGGCACGTGCCCGCGTGGACCGACGCCGTGCGGTCGCTGCCGAAGGCGAACGATGGGCCCTTGCGTGCGCTGCACGGCCGCTCGCCGCGCGTGACGAACGCGTACGTCGCCGCGACGGCCATCGTCGCCGGCGATGTCGAGATGGGCGACGACGCCAGCATCTTCTTCGGCTGCGCGGTGTCCGCCGGAGACGGCCGCATCGTCATCGGCGCCCGGAGCAACGTGCAGGACAACTGCGTCCTCGCGACCGATCGGCGGCGTGGTGATCTCGTGCTGGGTGTCGGCGTCACCATCGGACACAACGTGGAGCTCGGGTCGGGCATCATCGGCGACGACGCGCTCGTCGGCATGGGCTCGCGCGTAGGCGATCACGTCGTCGTCGAGCACGGCGGATGCATCGGCGCCGGTGCGTGGGTCGAGCCGCACACCGTCGTGAAGGCGCAATGGGTCTGGGCGGGGCGGCCCGCGCGCGCATTTCGCCCGTTGAAGCCGGAGGAGCGCGCCGAGTTCGCACGCGCCCGCGACATCTACGTGACGTACTCGACCGATTACCGCCGCGGCAACGCGACCGGCTAGCGCGACTACGCGGTCGTTTCCGCCGTCGGCAGCACCACCTGCACGTTGACGGCCGCGTGCTCGAGGTGCGCACGGACAAGTGCTGCGGCGGCGTCGCCGTCGCGCTTCGTCACGGCGCGCAGGATCTGCTCGTGCTCGACCCAGATCGCCTTGCGATACTCGCGGTGCTGCAGCACCTCGCGCATCGCGCGGCGCAGATGATTCCACAGCTCCTCCATGAGATCGACGAACAGCCGGTTGCCCGAGAGCTCGTACAGGAGCATGTGGAAGCGCATGTCGCTGGCGATGAGATCGGTGATCGAGTTGTCGCGCACGGCGGCCTTGCCCGCGGCGATGATCGCCTCGCCGCGCGCGACGTCGCTGCCGTTCGCCCGCCGTGACGCGAGCGTTGCCGCGAGCGGCTCGATGCCGAGGCGCAATTCGTAGATCGAGCGCATGAAATCGCGGTCGAGCGGCGCCACCATCAGGCCGCGGCGTCCGGCTTCGCTGACGAACTTCTGCTGCTTGAGGAGCAGCAGCGCCTGGCCCACCGGTTGCCGCGACACGGCGAGCTTCGCGGCCACGGACTCCTGCGTGAGGCGCTCGCCGGGCGGCAGCCGTCCGTCGCAGATCGCGTCGAGGATCGTGCGATAGACCTGCTCGACGATCGTCGGCGTGGGCTGCAGCGATTGCATCGGCGACAGCGTGCGCACTGCGCTCATCTTGCGATCATAGCCGCATTCAATGCGGCGCCGGCTCGAAGCGGATGTCGCCGTACCACGCTTCGGCGTGGCCGTCGGTGTTGTCGCTGTCGGTCAGCACGCCCACGGCGGTCAGGGTTCCCGGCTCCTCGCCGAAGGCACGCAGGAAATCGGCCCGGGCGTTTCGCGCAAGCGACTGCCACTGACCCGCACCGGCGCCGCCACTCGACGCGACGATCATCTGGATGCGTCGCGTGTGCGGGTTTGCAATCACCGTGCCGATGCGGTCGCGGTTCGACCAGATGTACATCAGCGTCGCATACGGCAGTTCGCGGCCGGCGGCACGCTTCGCGAGGCCGTAGATACCGCGGTCGAGCAGCGGCAGCCGGCTTCTGTCGCCGTCGAATTCCAGCACCAGCCGCGCCGGCGCATCTTCGCGCGACGCCACGTGCGGGTCGGCGCCGGGAATCACACCGGCGATCTTCCAGCGCCACGAAACGACCGGCGCATCGCGCAGTTCGGCGTGCAGCGGATAGGCGAGGGCGCTCGCCGCGTTGTCGGCGGCCGCGTGCAGCACGATGGTGCCGGCGTCGTCGACGAGGTCGTAAACCGTGGGACGCTTGCCGATGCCGATGCTCACCAGGGTCCACGGTGCCAGCGCGCGGCCGGCATGCATCGCCGAGAAAGGCGGCGGTTGTGCAGGATGCGCGGCCTGTGCGTCGGCATCGGCGCTCGACGCTGGCGCGATCAGGCTGGCGGCCAGCGCCAGGTGCAGCATGCGCCGGTATAATTGCGCCCTTTCCCGCGGCATCGTTTTCATCTGTCGCCCTGCCGCGTCTGTCATCAGCGCAAGGCGCCGCCGCCGGCGCCGGTAGCCGAGCGAAGCATGAAAGCCATTGCGTGAGCCTCGATCGCGTCCCTGCCGGCTTCGACGTGCCGAACGACTGCAACGTCGTCGTCGAGATCCCGATGCATGGCGAGCCGATCAAGTACGAGGTGGACAAGGAAACGGGCGCCGTGTTCGTCGATCGCTTCATGTCGACGTCGATGCACTACCCGTGCAACTACGGATACATTCCGCAGACGCTTTCCGACGACGGCGATCCTTGCGACGTGCTGGTGCTGTCGCCGGTGCCGCTCATCACCGGCGTCGTCGTTCGCTGCCGGCCGATCGGCATGCTGAGGATGGACGACGAGGCCGGAGGCGACGCGAAGATCCTCGCGGTGCCGATCGAGCGGCTGTCGTCGCTGTACCGCGCAATCAACGCGCCGGATGACCTGCCCGGGATTCAGCTCGCGCAGATCGCGCATTTCTTCGAGCACTACAAGGATCTCGAGGCGGGGAAATGGGTGCGGCTTGCGGGCTGGGCCGGACCCGACGACGCGAAGCGCGAGATCAGCGAAAGCGTCGATCGCTTCCGCGCGAAGGCGCCGGGTGCCGAGGCGTGATGCAGGTTGCGCGCGGCGGCCGGCCGGACAGGCGGTAGCCTGGGCGCGCGCGCCAACCCGCTGCTCCCGGCGCTTTTCGTCGTGCTCTGGAGCACCGGCTTCATCTCGGCCAAGTATGGCCTGCCCTATGCGCCGCCGCTCAAGTTCCTGCTCGTCCGCTTCGCGCTCGCCGCCGCGTTGATGACGGTCGTGACGCTCGCCACGCGTGCACCGTGGCCGCGCGGTGTGCGTCAGGTGGGCCACGTCGCCGTCGCGGCGGCGCTCGTGCACGGTGTGTACCTCGGCGGGGTGTTCGTCTCCATCGCCGGCGGCATGCCGGCGGGAACGAGCGCCATGCTCGTCGGACTGCAACCGATCCTCACCGTCGTCCTCGCGCGCGTATGGCTCGGCGAGCGCATCAGCGCGCGGCAGTGGCTTGGCCTCGGCCTCGGCCTCGCCGGCGTGTACCTCGTCGTGCGCCACAAGATCGCCCTCGACGCCGATGCGCTGACGCTCGCTCCCATCGTCGCAGCGCTCGCCGGCATAAGCATCGGCACGCTATACCAGAAACGGTTCGTCGCGCATGTCGACCTGCGCAGCGGCGCCGTCGTGCAGTTCGCGGCCTGCGTGCTGCTGTATGCGCCGATCGTCGCCTGGCTCGAGCCTGCGCCGGTTGCATGGACGCCGCAGTTTGCGTTCGCGCTCGGCTGGTCGGTGATCGTGCTTTCGGCCGGTGCGATCAGCCTCCTCTATTGGCTGCTGCGTCACGGCGCCGCGGCGGATGTCGCGCGGCTCTTCTATCTGGTCCCGCCAGTCACCGCGCTGATGGCGTTCGTGCTGTTCGGCGAGCGTCTCGACGCGTTCGCGCTCGGCGGGATGGTGCTGATCGCGCTCGGCGTCGCACTGGCACGGCGCAAGCAAAACCGAAGCGGGGTCAGAGACGACTTTCGGCGAAGCCCGCCGGGAATGCCGACGCTGCCACCCGAAAGTCGTCTCTGACCCTATTTCGATGCTAGACGGGTGTGAATCGCGACGGCAATTCGACAACCTCGTCAGGCATGTCGGTGCGCGCGGGCGCACCCTCGGCGAGCGCGTCGACCAGCCGGCCGACGGTGGTCTCGTGCGGCAGCGCGACGCCGAAATGCAGCGGGGAGCGGCCGCGATAGATCGCAAGCGTCGGGAAGTTCTCGACGTCGACGTCGCCGGCGATCGCCGCGTCGTCCTCGATGTCGAGCCACACGAACGCTGCATGCGGACGCGCCTGGGCAAGCCGCTCGAACGCGCCGCGAAACTGCGTGCAGGTGTCGCACCAGGCCGCGCACAGCGACACGACGACGAGGCGTGCGGGATCGGCAAACGCCTGCAGGATCGCTTCGCGGTCGCGATCTCGCGTCGTCAATACCATCATCGCATCGCTTGTCATGGGTCCTGTACCAGCGCCGTGCCCGCGATCCGGTCATGCAGGAACTGGCGGTCGGGATCGACGATCGCCCAGCAGTAATTGAGCACGGCGAACGCGAGCGCGTTCCGCCCGTAGCCGAGGGGCTGGAGCAGGGCGTAGGCGGCGAGGGCCACGCCCGGTCCGATCCACCAGGCGGCATAGCGGGCGAGCGCGTGGCGGGCACCGAGCGGTTCGCCGCGCCGATCGACGATGCGCAGCCGCCACGTTTTCTGCGGCAGCGTGCGCCGGCCGCGACTCCAGCACCATGTGCAGTAGACGGCGGCGGCGGCGACGAGCGCGAAGAACATCGCCGCGCGTGCAAGCGGCGATGCGACCGTCAGCGTGTGCCGGCTCGCATCCTGAGGCAGGAACGGCAGGAAGACGAACCCGGCGACGAAGGCCATCGCGACCAGCAACAGCGCTTCGTAGCCGAGCGCCGCGAGACGCCGCCCAGCCGATGCAAGCGATGGCCGGGCCAGCGCCGTCACTGCCCGGGCGGGCGTGGCGGCGTGGCCGGAATGCGGGGTGGCGCTGCCACGGCCGAGGCACCGGACGGGGACCGCGGACCGGGCCGCGGTGGCGTGCCCGGCTTCGTCGCAAGCTCGTTCCGCTTCTCGGGGGGCAGGCTTTGGTACTCCTGCCACTTGCGGCGCACCTCGTTCTTCTTGTCCGGCGGCAGCGACTTCAGCGACTTGTAGCGCTCGCGCGCGGCGTTGCGCTGGTCGGGTGTCAGGCGCGACCATTCGCGCATCTGACCCTGGATGCGCTGCTGCTGCTCGGGCGGAAGCGTCGCGTAGCGCTTCGCGAGACCCAGCCATTTCGTCTTGCGCTGCGCATCGAGGTTGTTCCAGTCGGATGCGAGCGGCGAGAGCACCTGGCGATCGTGCTCGGACAGCTCGTTCCAGGACGGCGACTTGAGCGCGATCTGCGCGTTGGCCGCGGAGGCGGCGAGCGCGAGGACGGCGACCGCGCGCGTCAGCGCTCTAACCCGTTCCGAAGCCAATTCTGGAATCCCCTGTCCAGATAGGCGTCGATGGGAAGATCCGACGCGAGCAGATGCATGTCCAGGTCCTCGAATTCGCGGACCTGCGCGATCGAGTGCCACTGCTGGTAACCGAAGCCGGCGGCGGCCACGAGCAGCGCGAGCCCCAGCCAGCGTAACGAGCCGTTGCGCAGGCTCGTGCGGCCTGCCGAGCCGCCGTGCGCGCCCGCCGTGGCCAGTTCGGGCTCGGTGCGGTGCGCCGAGGAAGCCGCGGCCAGCGCCGCGCCCCGCGCCTGCTGCAGGCGATAGACGGTTCCCGGCCGAAGATCGGCAATGCCCTGGTCGAGGCAGCGCGCAATCTTCCGGCCGAATTCAAATTCCCGATCGTTCATAACGTCATTCCCTTTGCCTTGAGAACGTCTGCCAAGGCATGGACGGCGCGGGAGCAATGCGTTTTCACGCTGCCTTCGGAGCATCCCATGGCAGCGGCGGTCTCCGCGACATCGAGTTCCTCCCAGTAACGCAACAGGAACGCCTCGCGTTGACGCGCCGGGAGCCGCGACAGCGCCTGCTCGATGATGCGCATCGTCTGCCGCTGTTCGGCGTGCGCCGCCGGGTCGGCCGGGGCGTTCGAGTCGGTTTTCGCCTGCAGCGTTTCCAGGGGATCGTAATCGTCGTCCTTGTCGTCCTTGTGACCGAGCGCCGACAGGAGCGTCGTCCACGTCGAGCGCACCTTCTGGCGACGGAAATGATCGTGGATCGTGTTCTGCAGGATGCGCTGGAACAGCATCGGCAGCTCGACGGCCGGCTTGCCCGCGTAATTCTCGGTCAGCTTCAGCATCGCGTCCTGCACGATATCGAGGGCAGCATCCTCGTCGCGAACGGCGTACATCGCCTGCTTGAAGGCGCGCCGCTCGACTTCGGCGAGAAAGCTCGAAATTTCCTGTGGCTGGGCCAGTTCCGACGATTCCTTTGGGGGCGGCGGCGATTATAGGCGTTCGGCGTGCGGGTCCCGCACCACGCTTCCATGCTGCGCCGTAGCAATCCGGTCTTGACCACGCCAACCGTTGCCGGTACTGTCTTGCTCTCCGGACCGCGAGGCCCGGATGCTGTATTGCAACAAGGGCCGATGAACTCTCCCTCCGCGGCGTCACGAGCGCCAACGAGCCTCCCTGGAGACGGCCCGCTGCCCAATTTGCGGCTTTCTACCCGATCGAGCCTTGGCGGGCGCGCGCTCCACGCGAGTGCGACCGATTTGACGAGTGCGACCGATTCGACGTTCGGTTGCGATGGCGCGACGGCATACGCGAGGCATGGACTCATGGAATTGACGGGCGCGGAAATCCTGATCCGCTGTCTTCAGGAAGAAGGCGTCGAGTACGTCTTCGGCTACCCCGGCGGGGCGGTCCTCAACATCTACGACGAGCTGTTCAAGCAGACGCGCGTCAAGCACGTGCTGGTGCGCCACGAGCAGGGCGCCGTGCATGCGGCGGACGGCTATTCGCGCTCGTCGCGGAAGGTGGGCGTCGCGCTCGTCACCTCCGGGCCGGGCGTCACGAACGCGGTGACCGGCATCGCGACCGCTTACATGGACTCCGTGCCGATGGTCGTGATCACCGGACAGGTGCCCACCGCCGCGATCGGGCAGGACGCGTTCCAGGAATGCGACACGGTCGGCATCACGCGTCCGTGCGTGAAGCACAATTTCCTCGTCAAGAACGTCGCCGACATCGCGGTCACGATGAAAAAGGCGTTCTATCTTGCGACCACCGGCCGCCCCGGCCCGGTCCTCGTCGACATTCCCAAGGATACTTCGCAGGCGAAGACCGAATTCGCGTATCCGAAAACGGTGTCGCTGCGCTCGTACAACCCGGTGACCAAGGGCCACGCCGGCCAGATCCGCAAGGCGGTGCAGCTGCTGCTCGAGGCGAAGCGGCCGATGATCTATGCCGGCGGCGGCGTGATCCTGAACGATGCGTCCGAGGCGCTGACACGCCTGGTGCGCCTGCTGGGCTTTCCGTGCACGAACACGCTGATGGGCCTCGGCGGCTTTCCGGGCACCGACCCGCAGTTCACGGGCATGCTCGGCATGCACGGCACGTACGAATCGAACATGGCGATGCAGCACTGCGACGTGCTCCTCGCGGTCGGCGCGCGCTTCGACGACCGCGTCATCGGCGATCCGGCCCACTTCTATCGCGCCGACCGCAAGATCATCCACATCGACATCGATCCGTCGTCGATCAGCAAACGGGTGAAGGTCGACGTGCCGATCGTCGGCTACGTGGGCGACGTGCTGTCCGAGATGGTGAAGCTCGTCGAATCGTCGCCCGCGCGCCCCGACGCCGCGGCGCTGAAGGCATGGTGGGCCGAGATCAAGGAATGGCAGCGTAAGGATTGCCTGCGCTACGACCGCGCGAGCAAGCTCATCAAGCCGCAGTTCGTGCTCGAGAAGCTGTACGAGTTGACGCGCGGCGACGCGTTCGTCACCTCCGACGTCGGTCAGCACCAGATGTGGGCCGCGCAGTACTACAAGTTCGACAAGCCGCGGCGCTGGATCAATTCGGGCGGACTCGGCACGATGGGATTCGGACTGCCGGCGGCGATGGGCGTGCAACTCGTCAATCCCGGTGCGACGGTTGCCTGCGTCACCGGCGAGGCGTCGATCCAGATGTGCATCCAGGAGCTGTCAACCTGCAAGCAGTATCACCTGCCGATAAAGATCGTGAACCTCAACAATCGCTACATGGGGATGGTGCGGCAGTGGCAGGAATTCTTCTACGGCAACCGCTACGCCGAGTCGTACATGGACGCGC
>DASSVX010000048.1:0-7646 GCA_035705655.1 Casimicrobiaceae bacterium | reverse complement strand
AGAAGATGTGTCGCGTTCTACGCCGAATAGTCGAGTTTGCAGCCAGTGTCCTTCAGCGCGATCTTGTCGCCGGGGACGATTTCGGCGACCTTGAACATGTTCGGATACTTGCCGTCCGACAGGATCTCGCCCGGGAACTCGCTCGACATCAGCTGATGGTCGGTCGGCCGGAAATAGACCTTGTTCGGCTGCAGCTTGATTTCCGGCGGCAGTTCGAGACCCTCGAGACCCTTCGCGAGCTTGAGGGGATCGATGCTCTTGGCGCGCGCCGCCCCGAGCGCGAGCGAATGCAGCCCGGCGTAGCCGAACCAGGTGCGCGCACTCGGATAACTGCCGTCCGGATACGCCTTGCGATAGCGGTCGACCCATTCCTTGACGTGCGGCGTGCCCGGCTGGTTCCAGTACCACTCGAGCGTCCACCAGCCGATGCGCGCCTCGGGTGACAGCGCGTTCAGCACCTCGAGCTCGGACAGGCCGCCGCCGATCGGCATCTTCTTCTGCAGTCCGAACTGCACCGCCTGCTTCATGCAGTTGACGAGATCCTGCCCGTCGACCAGCAGGATCAGCACCTGGGGATTCGTCGACTGCGCCTTGATCAGGTACGACGAGAAGTCGGTCGTGCCGAGCGGCGACAGCGAATTGCCGAGCACCTCGCCGCCCATTCCCTTCAGGATCTTCGCATACGCCGCCTGCAGCGTGTGTCCGTACGCGTAGTCGGGCGTGATGAAATACCACTTGCCGCCGAACTTCTTGTGCAGCGTGGCGGCGAGCCCGTTCGCCAGCATGTACGTGGTCGTGCAGATCCGGAACGTCGTCCAGTGGCATTCGGTGCCGGTGACCGGGTCGGTATGGCCGCCGGTGACCATGTAGGGGACGCCCTTCTGGGCGGCAACCTGGTTGACCGACAGCGCCGTCGCCGAGGAAACGGCGCCCATGATCATCGCGCAGCCGTCCTTCTCGATCAGCTTGTGCGCCTTCTGCGCGGCGAGGCCCGCGTTCGCATTGTCGTCCTCGACCACCAGGTCGACCTTGCGGCCGAGGATGCCGCCCTTGGCGTTGATTTCGGCGAGCGCGAGCTTCGCCCCACGGACCTCGCTCTCGCCTTCGGCGGCGTAGGTGCCCGTCAGCGGGTCGTGCATGCCGATCTTGATCGGCGATTCGCCCTGCCCGAACGTCAGGATCGGGTGGGCAACGAGCGGCGCTGCACCGAGCGCGAGCCCGGTCTTCAGCGCCTTGCGGCGATTGAAACCTTCCATGAACCCTCCTGGATGTTGATGACGCACTGGCCCTGAACGGCCGCGGTCCACCTGGCCGCGGCTCTTGTGCAGCGATTATATCGTAATACGAGATATTTTCGCCACGACCCGCCGGGCGGCCCGTGGACGCCGGGCGTTCATTCGTCGCGCCTGCCGGAGGTTCGTCGCCCGTACCCGTGTCCGGTCGCATCGCGGTTGGCGGCGTTGCACAATGCGCACATCCTCGGCGCCGGAGGCGTAACTTGCGCATGGCGCATAGCGGGATACAGGCGCTTCCTCGTCCGGGCGGATTCCCGGGGTCACCGACCAAGGAGATGGCAATGATTTCGAATTCGATGCGTTGCACGCTGTTCGGCGGCGCAGTGATCGCGCTTGCCGGTTTTACGTCGTTGCCGGTGGTCGCGGCAGCGTTGGAGACGTCCGGCGCCGTCGAGCCGGTCGACGGTGGCCGGGTGGTCATCGCGCAGGCCACCGGTGCAAGCGTCGCACTGGCTCCACGGGACGTCACGCCGAACGACGCGTTTCCTGCGTATCAGCGCGGCGTCCGCGAGGCGGCGGCGCAGAGCAACGAGGCGCTGCGCCGATACATATGGCGCACGCGAATGATCTACGACTTCTATTACCCCGACTTCGCGTCGGGCGAATAGACTCGACGCGCTTCCCGCCGCCGGCCGGGCCGGGGCGACGCGCCGGTTGGCCGGGGGCGATCGGGCAATGGCCCTCGCCCGTTGCCGCCGCTCAGACCAGCGACTCGCCCGGCCGTACGCGGGTGAACACGACGGGGACCGCTTCGACCGTCAACGCGCCGCCGCCGCCGTCGCGAACGCGCGTATACGTCGACGAGGCGAGGTCGCCGGGTTGCGCAAAGTCCGCGCGGAAGTGCGCGCCGCGCGAATTCTCCCGCGCCTGTGCGGCACGCACGATCGCCTGCGACACGGCCACGAGGTTCGCGAGATTGAGCCAGTCGTGCCACGTCAGGTTGAACGACGGGTCGCGTGCCGTCTCGGGCAGCCGGTAGCGCGCGAGCTCGCCGCGCAACTCGTGCAGCTCGGTATGGGCGCGAGCGAGGCACTCGGCATCGCGAACGATGCCGGCGTCGTCCCACATCGTCGCGTAGAGCCGCTCGCGGATCGTCTCGAGGTCGACGCCGTGTCCGCGGCCGGCCGCGAGCGGCAGCCGCGCGCCGTCGAGGCTTGCCGCCACGGCGTCCGCATCCGGTTCACGCCATGCCGCACGCCGGCGCAGCGACTGCGCTATCGCATCGCCGGCGATGCCCCCGAACACGGTCGAGTTGGCCACGCCGTTGCCGCCGAGGCGATTGGCGCCATGCACGCCACCCGAATCCTCGCCGGCCACGTAGAGCCCGTCGCGCCCGGTCGTGCAGTCGGTCGCGAACTCGACGCCGCCCATCATGTAGTGCGCGGTCGGCACGACCTCGACCCGGCCGCCGGCGAGATCGAATCCGCAGTCGGCGCAGCGCTCGACCATGCCCTTGAACTGGCGGCGCACGTTGTCGGGCCCGAGATGCGCCATGCTGATCCACACGCCGCCATTCGGCGTGGTGCGACCTGCGCGCATCTCGGCGAAGATTGCCCGCGACACGATGTCGCGCGTCGCCCGCTCCTCGCGCGGATCGTAGTCGCGCATGAATCGCTCGCCATCGCCGTTGAGCAGGTAGCCGCCCGCGCCGCGCAGCCCCTCCTCGAGCACGGTGCCGGTCATCCGCGTGTCCACGCCCGCAAGCAGCCCCGTCGGATGGAACTGCACCATCTCCATGTCGCGCAGCGGCAGACCCGCGCGCAGCGCCATCGCGAGTCCGTCGCAGCTCTTGTCGCCCGACGGCGTATGGAAGCGATACATCGTCGGCCCACCGCCGGTGGCGAGCAACACCGCCCTGGCCTGCACGAAAAGCGGCTCGCCGCTGCGGATATCGATCAGCAGCACGCCGGCAAGGTCGCCGTCGCGCGCCGCGATGAAGTCGATCGCGCGATGTTCCTCGAGGCGGCGAATGCCGCGCGCCCATACCTGCTCGGCGAGGCGGCTCACGATTTCGATCCCGGTGAGGTCGCCCTTGTGCACGGTGCGGTCGAACGTCTGGCCCGCGAACGCCTTCTGATGGATGGTGCCGTCGGGATTGCGATCGAAAAAGCACCCGAGCTCGTTCTCGAGCTCGTGGATGCGCGTGATGGCGCCGTTGACGAGCGTCCAGGCGAGGTCCTGGTTCGGCAGCCATTTGCCGCCCTCGATCGTGTCCATGAAGTGGCGCTCGATCGAATCGCCGGGCGCGAGGGCGACGTTGTAGCCGCCCTGCACCATCCGCGTGCAGCCGCACTTGCCGAGCAGTCCCTTGACCGCGATCGTGATGTCGAGCGACGGATCGGCCTGATGCGCGTGCAGCGCGGCGAACAAGCCTGCGCCGCCGGCGCCGAGGATGAGGACGTCGGTACGAAGCCGCGCGATGTCCATCAGGTCTTGACGTTCAATGCGGCGAGCGCCGCGGCGCGACGGTCGCGTGCCGCGTGGTCGACGGCGTCGTACAGGCTGGCGCCGTGGCTGTCCATGGCAACGAGCAACGGCCCGAAGTCACGGATGCGGAACTGCCACAGGCTCTCCGGATTGAGATCGTCGAGGTCGACATCCTCGATCGCCTCGATCCACGTCGTCTCGAGCGCCGCCGTGCCGCCGATGATCGCGAGGTAGACACCGCCGAGATCGCGGAATGCGGCAAGCGACGACGCGCCCAGTCCGCCCTTGCCGACGACGATGCGCACGCCGAGCTCGCGCAGCAGCGGCTCGGTGAAGCGCTCCATCCGCATCGACGTCGTCGTGCCGATGCACACCGGCGCGTAGCCGGCCGGATTCGTGGCCGAGGCAGAAATCTTCTTCACGTTCGGCGCCGTATGGATCGCCGCGTGCCCCTGCAGGTCGAGCCGCGTCGTGCGGCCGCGGTCGAACAGCGCGATCAGCGTTGCGTCACGGATGCCGAAAAGCCGCTGCTGGAGCGTCACCGTGTCGTTGATGCGAAGCCGGCGCACGGCTTCTTCGGTCACCGGCATCGTCAGTTCGTAATGGGCCATGGCTGATCTTCCGAAGGTGTCACGTCGCGCGGGCCGGCGTGCGATGACGGTCGATCCAGTATCCCCACGCCACGAACAGCCAGCCGAAGACGCCCGCGATCGCCACCGTACGTTCGCCCGGCGGCGGCGGACCGAAGACGCTCGCGAGATAGATGACCACGAGCGCGATGCAGAATGATGCGAACAGGACGCGGCCCAGCGTGTCGCGCAGGCGCGTCGCTCGTGCGTAGAGCCATGCGCCGCTAGCGAAGAGCGCGAATTCGACGATCAACGTGCCGGGAAGCGAATTCCACAAACCGAGCCCGAGCACCGGCCCACCCGGCCACGTCGGCATGTCGGGCCGGTGCGCTACGACGTCGAGCACCCAGTGCGACAGCACCAGCACCGCGAGCCAGCCCGCTCCGCGCCAGTCGCGGCGCAGGCTGCCATAGACGAGCGCGAACAGCACCGCCCAGATGCCGTCGGCGAGCAGGCTGTGCGTGTACGGATACGAAACAAAATCGAGCGGAGTCACGCGCGTAATGCCCGGCGACACCTCAACGTGCTCGAGACCGAGCAGCACGAACAGCGGCCAGATGCCGTCGGCCCACTGCGCGGCCATGATCGACGTGCCGAGCGACGGCCGCGGAGCGACGTGCCTTGCGGCAAGCGCCACGCCGAAGTGACCGAGGAACATCCGCGAGCGGCGCCGATTGCGCGATCAGAAGCCGTACGCGATGCCGGTTTCGGTGAAGACCGCGCTCGCGCGGCGTGCCGAATGGCACTGCATGTTGACGGCGACCGGATTCATCGTGATGTGTGTCGCCGCGAGCTCGACGTGCACGGCGAATGCGGTGGCGTCGCCGCCGAGGCCCTGCGGGCCGACGCCGAGCAGGTTGACCGCTCTCGACAGCTCGCTTTCCAGTGCCGCACCGTCGGCGTCGGCGCAATGCGTGCCGAGAGGACGCGTCGCGGCGCGCTTCGCAAGATGCACGCACAGGTCGGACGTGCCGCCGACACCGACACCGACGATCGTCGGCGGGCAGGTCTTGCCGCCCGCGTCGAGCACGCAATCGACGACGAAGCGCTTGATCGCGTCGACGCCTTCGGCGGGAATGGCCATCCGCAGCCATGAATTGTTCTCGGACCCCGAGCCTTTCGGGATCATCTCGATGCGAAGGCCGTCGAGTGCGTCGTCGAAATCGACGTGAATTGCGGGAATGCCTTCGCCGCACGACGTGTGGTCGTTGCGCCGTGTCAGCGGATGCACGACCGACGAGCGCAGCGGATGCTCGCGCGTCGCCCGTTCGCAGCCGCGCCTGATCGCCGCCTTGAGTGCGACGCCATCGACGACGACATTGCGACCGATGGTGACGTTGTAGATCGGAATGCCGGTGTCCTGGCAGAGCAGGTTGTCGTTGGCTTCGGCAACCTCGATGTTCTTCACCATCACGCCGAGCACCGATTGCGCCGTGCGATCGGTCTCGCGCGCGACGAGCGTGTCGAAGCCCTGCTTGATGTCCGGCGGCAGCTGCTTGAGCGCGCGGATGTAGAGCTCTTTCGCCGCTTCCTCGACACGACCCGGATCGATGCGCAACGTCATCAGTCACTCCTCATGCGTTGAGCGCGAACAGCAGCGCGCACGCGAGCGATACGGCGGCAACCAGTGCGATCGCCGTCTTCTGCCACTCGGCGCGCCAGCCGACGAACTCGACGAACAGCAATCGTACGCCGCCGGCGAGATGCACGGCGAGCGCGAGCACGAGCATCGTCTCGGCGAATTTGACCGCGGGCCGGCGCGTCCATTCGAGAAATCCGTCGAGCGCCAGCGGATCGGACAGCGCCTGCGACAGCGCGAAGAAATGCACCGGCAGGAAAAGCGCGAGAACGATCCCCGAAACGCGATGCACGACAAACGCGAGGAAGCCCGCGTGTCCGCGCGCGCGCAGGTCGTTGCGGCGCACCGCGCGGGTCGACGAAACGGTTGTCGACATGGCGGACGTCCTAGCGGGCCAGCGAGCCGACGGCGTACAGACCGCCGCCGAGCAGCACGAGCGCGATCAGCGCCAGAACGGCATCGACCGCGCGTCCGCGCAGCGCCAGCCATTCGTCGGCAACGGCGCGAAGACCGAGCGGCGCATGCACGGCGACGGCAACGACGAAAAGCGCATAGAAGGCAGGCCAGAGCAGGCTCGCGTGCATGCGGTTGACGATCGCCTCGGCGGTCAATGCGTGGCGCACCGCATAGACGATCGTCGCAAGATGGACGACGACGCACAACGCCAGCACGGCGGCCGACGCGCGCTGCAGCACGAAGCGCCACGCCGCATGGCGCGCGCTGCGCATCGCGGCTTCGGCGGGCGCCGCGAGCGTTCGCGCATCGATCACAGCTTCCCTTTCACCAGCGCCTGCGCCACCAGCCGCTTGAGCCCCGCGATCGACGCGGTCGGCGACAGATGCTTCGGACAGCTTCGCGTGCACGATTGATGCGTGTGGCACGACTGGCAGCCGCCCTCCGCGGCAACGGCGCGCAACCGCGCGACACCGTCACCATCGCGCACGTCGTTCACCAGTGTCCATGCGCGGTTCAGCGCGGCAGGACCAAGATAATCGGGCTTCCATCCGACGACATCGCACGACGCGTAGCAGACGCCGCAGCCGATGCATTCGATCGTCGCGTCGATCGCGCGGCGGGCCGGCGACGACGGCGAGACCTTCGCGAACTCGTCGTGTCGCGTGGCGGTCGGCTTGAATTGTCCCCTCGCGGCCGCCCACTTGTCGAAGAACGGCGCCATGTCGACGACGAGGTCGCGCACGATCGGCAGGTGCGACAGCGGGGCGATCTCGAGGCCACTGCGGTTGGCGACGGCGTCGACGTGCGTGCGGCAGGTCCAGCGCGCCTTGCCGTTCACGCTCATCGCGCACGAGCCGCACATCCCGACGCGGCATGCATAGCGATACGCCAGTGTCGGATCGAGGTGGCGTTGCACGTGCGTCACCACGTCGAGCACCGTCTGCGATGCCCGCCGCGGCACGTCGAACTGCTGGAACGCGCCGCTGGCCGATCCGCGCCAGATGCGCACGGGAAACGTCGGCTCGACGCCGTTCCGCCCGCGGGCCGGCGGGTGCGGCCGCGGGTGATCCTCGACGGGCGTGGCCATGAAGGTAGTCGTCACAGTTCCGCCAGCTTGAGGCGCTGCACCTTGCCCGACGGACCCTTCGGCAACTCGTTCACGACGCGCAGGTAGCGTGGCGACTTGTAGCGGCCGAGCATGCGCAGGCAGTGCACGCGCAGGTCGTCCTCGGTACACGCGGCACCCGGCTTCATGACGAC
>DASSVX010000047.1:0-2307 GCA_035705655.1 Casimicrobiaceae bacterium | reverse complement strand
GCAGGCGCAGTGGACCGCGCACGTTTCGCAACGCCGCGATCTCGTGCAGGCCCAGTCGATCGCGCTCGCCGGCGTACAGTGGACGCGGCAGATACTCGCGATGACGCGAGCCTCGTCGTTCAATCACCTCGGCGAGCCATGGGCGCTGCCGCTGCCCGCGACGCCGGTCGAAAACGGCTCGGTCGAAGGCCGCATCATCGATGCGCAAGGGCTGCTCAACGTGAACAACCTCGCGCTTGCTGGCACGCCCGCGAATGAGCGCCAGCGCTTTGCACGCGCTTTCGATGCATTGCACGTCGCGCCGGCGACGCTCGCGGCCATCGTCGACTGGGTCGACAGCGACGCAATCGCCGAACCCGATGGCGCCGAGGATGCGTGGTACCGCAACGCGCCGCAGCCGGGGCTCGCGGCGAACATGCCCGTCATGCGCGTCGAGGAGCTTGCCGCGGTGCGCGGCGTCACGACGAGCGTGCTGGCATCGCTCACTCGCTATGTGACGGCGTTGCCGGAGAACGCGCCGCTCAACGTCAACACGGCTCCCGCGGAATTGCTGGCCGCGTCGATCGACGGCGTCGACGCGGCGACACTTGCTGCGCTGGTTGCGAGCCGTGCGCAGCAGCCGTTCCGCACGATTACCGACTTCCACGCGCGTTTGCCGCAGACCGCGACGCTGATCGGCGGCGAACCGTTGTATACCGTCAAGAGTCGCTATTTCCTCGTGTGGGTGCGCGCGCGCCAGGGTGACACCGTCGCGCAAGCGCGCGCGCTGATCGATTGCGAAGGCGCCGCGTGGCCGCGCGTCGTCTGGCAAACGATCGAATAGCGGCCCACTTCGATCTCGTACACTGCGCCGATGCTTCGCGTCCTGCTCGCAGCACCCCCCGATCGCGATCATCCGAGTCGCTGGGTCCAATACGCAGCCGACGGTCGCGTCACCGGTGCGGGTAACGACGTCCCGTCGCGCTGGCCAGCGGATGCTTCGCTCGAAGTCGTGCTCGCCGCTTCCCTGGCGCGAATCGCCGTCGTCGACTTGCCGCCCATGCCACCAAACCGCCGGCACGCGGCGGCCCGCTTCGCGTTGGAGGATCAGTTAGCCGCTGGAGCCGACGAGGCGGCCATTGCGGTCGCACCGTCGGGGGCTTCAACGGTCGTTGCGATTGCATCACGTGCGCTGATCGACGGCATCGTCGCAAATGAACGCCGTGTGACCAAGATCGTCCCCGAAGCGGCGCTCGCACCGCGGAATCCTGGCTGGACGTGGTGCGTCTCCGGCACAGGCGATAGTTTCGTCAGGCGCGAAGACGGCAGCGCCTTTGCCATTGGTCGAGCGACGGATGACATGCCGCCACCGGAACTGCGAGCGGCCCTGGCGCAGGCGCTGCGTGCGGAGACAGCGCCAGCCGTCGTTCATGCGGCGATGAATGTGCCGCCCGAGCAACTCGCGCAATGGTCGCAAGCGTCTGGCGTGCGCTTCGTCGCGGCTGCGCCGTGGCGCTGGGAAGATGCCGCGGCGGCGACATTTGCCGCTGCGCCGGATTTCTTGGCCACGGACGGTTCGCAAGCCCTAACGAGCGAGCGACCTGGTGCGCGCCTGTTCCGGCCGGCGATCGTTCTGGCGTCGCTTGCGCTCGCGCTGCACCTTGGCGCGTCGCTCGTGCAATGGGCTTGGCTCGGCATCACCGACTGGCGCTTGTCACGGCAACTGACCGAGCTGGCGCGCACGGCCGGCGTGCCGACCGGCAACGCGTCGCTGGCGGCCGCCGCGATCGCGCGGCGCAATGCGGAGTTGCGGCACGCCGCGGCAAAGCCGGCCATCACCGATGCGCTGCCGTTGCTCGCGCGCGCAGCACCCGCGCTCGGCGCGCTTCCGCAGGGAACGCTCAAGTCGGCTACGTACGCCGACAACACATGGACATTCGAACTTGGCAGGCTCGACGCGGAAACGTCGTCGCGCGTGATCCGTGCCCTCGGCAATGCAGGTATCGACGCACTGGCGGCGCCCACGTCGTCCGGTACGCGAATGCGTGCAACACTCGATGCGACCGCGCGCTGATCGGATCGACGTGCAAACCAGGATCGCCTCGTGGCTTGGCAATGGTCGCACTCAACGGCGCTGGTTGACCGGCATCTCCATTGCGTTTGCTGCGCTCGCGGTCATCGCCATGTCGCGGCCGCTTCCCGACGCGATTGCGCGTGCAAAGTCCGATGTCGCACGATCTCGAGCACTCGTCGAGAACGCACAGGCGCTCGTCGCCGACAATGAGAGTCTTGGGCGAGGCGCCACGCCGCTTCGCGGGGGAGACATTC
>DASSVX010000046.1:0-2095 GCA_035705655.1 Casimicrobiaceae bacterium | reverse complement strand
CGACAATCTCGCCGCTTTGCCGCGCGATTTCGCAAATCTGCGCGTCATCAAGCTCGAGCAGAACTACCGGTCGACGGTGCGCATCCTCCGCTGTGCAAACGCGTTGATCGGCAACAATCCGAAGCTCTTCGACAAGCGGCTGTGGACCGAGCTTGCACATGGCGAACCGCTGCGCGTGATGCCCGCCGCCGATGAGGAAGCCGAGGCGGAGCTTGTCGTGCGGCGCCTCTTGTCGCACAAGTTCGAGCACCGGCAGAAATTTTCCGACTACGCGATCCTGTATCGCGGCAATCACCAGGCCCGCGTGTTCGAGGCGATGCTGCGGACCCATTCGACCCCGTACGAGATCTCCGGCGGCCAGTCGATGTTCGAGCGGACTGAGATCAAGGACGTCGTGGCTTATCTTCGGCTGATCGCGAACGACGACGATGATCCTGCGTTCGTTCGCGCGCTTGCGGCCCCCAAACGCGGCGTTGGCGCGACGACGCTTCGTCACCTCGGCGACGTCGCGCACGCGACACGGACGAGTCTCTTCGGCGCCGTATTCGAGCCGTCGCTTGCCACGTCGGTGCCGGCGCGCCAGCGTGCAGTACTCGAAGAGTTCTGCGCGTTGATCAACGGAATCCGGCACCGCGCCGAGCGCGAGCCGGCCGGACGGCTGCTCGACGAGATGCTGAAGCGAACGGGCTACGCCGATTGGCTCGTCGCGACGCTCGACCGCCGCGATGCGCAGGCGCGCACGCAAAGCGTCGACGATTTCGCAAGCTGGCTCGCGCGGAAGGGCGAGGCGGATGGCAAGAATCTGCTCGAGCTGACACAGATGGTTGCGCTGATCACGATGCTCGAGGGTCGCGACGGCGAGGCCGCCGACGTCGTGCGGCTATCGACGCTGCACGCGGCGAAAGGGCTCGAGTTTCAGCATGTGGTCCTTGTCGGGCTCGAGGAGGGGATTCTTCCCCACCGCGAGGCGATCGATGCCGGAAACGTCGACGAAGAGCGGCGGCTGATGTACGTGGGTCTCACGCGTGCGCAGCAGAGCTTGCATCTTTCGTATTGCCGGACACGACGCCGTGGCGGCGAAAGGATCGACTGCGTGCCATCGCGCTTCATCGCCGAGCTCGCGCAGGACGACGTGCGTTATGCGGATCAAACCTTGTCGGCGAGTGAGGCGGCGAGTGCCAAGCAGACGGGAAATACGCGGCTGCAGGCGCTGAAGGCGCTCGTCGCCCGCTGAAACGTTGCGACGGCACGGCGCGGCGCGCGGCGTGCCGTAATCGCCGGCCGCAGGTCGAGCGCTACTTCGCCGCGGCCGCCATGTAGTCGACGGCGGCGGTGACGTCCGCATCGCTCAACGCGAGGTTGCCCCCTTTGGGCGGCATTGCGTTCTTGCCGTGAAGCGCGCTGTTGTGCAGCGTGTTGATGCCCGTCGCGATGCGCGGCGCCCACGCGGCCTTGTCGCCAAATTTCGGTGCCCCCGCCAACCCGGTCGCATGGCACACGGCGCACGTTTTCTCGTAGACGGCTTTGCCATCCGCCTTTGCGCCTCCCGCAGCAGGCGTGGCTGCGGGCGTCGCGGTCGCAGGCGCTGCCGCAGCAGCCACCACGGGCGCGGCTGCAGCGGTAGCGGGCGTGGTCGACGTGCTGGCGACCGCCTGCGCGGGTGCGGTTGCCGTCGCGGCCGGCGCTGCGCCTGCAACCGCGGTGGGCGCCGGCTCCTTCCAGCCTGCGCCCGCCTGATTCGCGATATAGACGACAGCGCGGTGCACTTCGTCGTCCGTCAAGTCGGGGTTGCCACCCTTGGGCGGCATCACGCCGACCTTGCCTTGGAAGCCCGCGATCGCATGTTGCACGAGGGTCTTCTCGCCCTCCGCAATCCGCGGCGCCCATTGCGCCTTGTCGCCGGTTTTCGGCGCGCCGGCGAGGCCCGCATCATGGCACGTTTTGCAAACCTGACCGTAGACTTGCTCGCCGGTCAGATTTCCCTTGGGTGCCGATGCGTCCGCGATGACGATCGAGCCCACGGGCTTGATGCGCTCGAGCACGCGCTGCTCGTCGCCCGACGTGTCATGCGGCGTGCTGGTCAACAGTTGTGAGA
>DASSVX010000045.1:0-5193 GCA_035705655.1 Casimicrobiaceae bacterium | reverse complement strand
CCGGCGCACTGGCGCTACGCGTTCGTGACGGTCGCCGCGGCGCTTCTCGTCGTCACGCTGCTGGTCGCGCCGCGGCTCGTCGAGCCTGTGCGCCTCGGCGGGTCCGTATCGTCGACGCCGCTCGTTCGCCTCGTCGGCCGGCGCGCGCAACTGCTCGCACAGATCGCCGCCTTCGGCGCGTTCGGCGCGTTCTCCACCGCGTTCAACTATTTCCCGTTCTATCTGTCCCGGCCGCCGTGGTCGCTTTCCACGCCGACGATCACCGCGTTCTACCTCGTGTACATCGCGGGCCTTTTCATGGGACCGTTCGCCGGCAGGCTCGGCAACCGGTTCGGCAACGGCGCGGTGATGATCGGCGGCGCAATCGTGCTCGCGGGCGCGTTGTCGCTGTCGCTCGTCGTTGCGGTGCCGGCGCTGGTTGCGAGCCTGATCGGCCTGTGCGTCGGCTTCTTCGCGATCCACGCCGCGGCGTTCGGTGCGCTCAACCGCAGCCTTTCGGGTGAACGCGGCAAGGCGAACGCGCTCTATACGTTGTTCTACTATCTCGGCGGCGCGGCGGGCATCGGTGTCGGGGGCGAGCTTTATGCGCGCTTCGGCTGGCCGGGCATCGTCGGCGTATCGGTGACGATGGCGCTGTTGCCGCTTGCCGCGGGCGGGGTCGAGTTACGAACCTCGGCCCGGCGGCCACGCTGACTTTCGCATGTTGAAGGAGAGCACGATGCATGGCAATGGGTTTCGCTTGGCGCTATTTGCGCTGGCGCTCGGCTTCGTCGCCTCGGCGGGTGCGCAGTCGATGCAGACGATCCGCGGCGATGTCGCAGCGGTGGAGGGAAAGACGCTTCGTCTCAAGTCGGCAAGCGGCGAGGAAACGGCCATCGCGCTCGCCGACAACCCGCGCGTAAGCCTGCGCGTGCCGACCAGCATCGACGCGATCAAGCCGGGCACGTTCGTCGGGACCGCGGCAACGCCGGGCCCGAACGGCACGCTCGTCGCAAGCGAGGTGCACATCTTTCCGGAGGCGTTGCGCGGCACCGGCGAAGGTCACCGGCCGATGCCGACACTGCCGGGCAGCACGATGACCAACGCGACGGTGGCCGGCGTCACGCCGTCGGCGTCGAAGCCACGCGGCACGATGACGAACGCGACGGTCGAGAACGTGGGCGTTGCCGGCAAGGGCCGCACGCTCAAGCTCACGTACAAGGGCGGCGAGCAGACGGTGTTCGTGCCGCAAAGCGTGCCCGTCGTCACGGTCGAGGAAGGGAGCCGGGCGTCGCTGTCGCCCGGCGAGCACGTGATCGTCTACGCGAAGCGCGATGCGAGCGGGGCGCTTGCCGCCCAGCGGATCAGCGTCGGCAAGAACGGATCGGTGCCGCCGATCTGACGTGCTGTGCACGGTGCGCGCAGATTCGTCGCCGGCCTCAGGACAGCACATCGGTTGGCGGCGGCTCGGAGGCGAGCGCGAGTGCCGTGACGGCGCTTGCGCGTAACGTGATCGATCCGTTGCGCCGGTTATGGCCGGTATCGCTGTACTGGAACGTGTAGACGCGCGAAAGCCGGACGTGGCCTTCGTCGTCACGCACCGGACGTACCGACACGAGCGACACCGTGTCGTCGAGAAACAGATAGCCGCTGCGCTCGCACGCCGCGCGCATCGCCTCGTTCGCCGTCTCGCGCGCCTTCATCGTGTCCCACACGAGCCAGCCAACGAGCGCGCAGGCGAGGATCGCCGCGATTTCCGGCAGCCCGATCATCGCAACGGCGGCCGCACGCGCTATCCGATCGCGACCGACAGCATCGAGATCGAGCCGCCGTCGAAGCCTTCGACCGGGAACGTGACCGTGTCGCCGTCGCGGTATTGCGCGAGCACGTAGACGAGCGGCAGGTAGTGATCGGGCGTGGGTGCGGACAATTGCGCATCGCGTCCGAGCGATTCGTAGTCGACGAGCGGCGCGAAATCGCGCGCGGCGAGGAGCGAGCGCGCCCTGTCCTCGAAGCGCTGCGCCCAGTCGTAGGCGCCGAGCGCGTGATTGCCCCAGGAATAGGTGTGCAGGTTGTGCACGAGGTTGCCGCTGCCCATGATCAGCACGCCTTCGTCGCGAAGCGGCGCGAGCTGCTTCGCGATCTCGTAGTGCCACGACGCTTCGCGCGTTTCGTCGATGCTCAACTGCACGACCGGAACGTCGGCATCGGGGTAGACATGCACGAGCACCGACCAGGTTCCGTGGTCGAGTCCCCAGCGCCCGTCGTCGTCCACGCGCACCGGCGCCAGGAGCTCGCGCACGCGCCCGGCCAGCGCCCGCGAACCGGGCGCCGGATACTGGACGGCGAAGAGCTCGCGCGGGAATCCGCCGAAGTCATGGAGCGTGGCGGGAGCATCGGCAATCGTCACGCTCGTTCCCGGGATGTACCAGTGCGCGGAAATCGACAGGATGGCCTTCGGCCGCGGGATCGAACGCCCCAGTGCCGACCAGCCGTCGGTGTACGCATTGCGCGCTAGCGCATGCATCGGGTTGCCGTGCCCGAAGAAAATCGCCGGCATCGCTCGAGCGTCCATGCACCGATAATATCGCTTCGCCGCCGAGAGATCCCAATGCCGCAATCCGCAACGAAGCGCGCGCCCATTCGCATCGTCGATGTGCGCGAGGTGACGAAGCCGATCGGCTCGCCGATCCGCAACGCGTACATCGACTTCACGACGATGACGACCAGTCTCGTCGCGGTCGTCACCGATGCGATGCGCGACGGCAAGCGCGTCGTCGGCTACGGCTTCAACTCCAACGGCCGCTACGGGCAGGGCGGCTTGATCCGCGAGCGCTTCGCGCCGCGCCTCCTTGCTGCCGACCCGTTGGCGCTATGCGATGAAAGCGGGACCAATCTCGACCCCGATCGCGCGTGGGCCGCGATGATGACGAATGAAAAGCCGGGCGGCCACGGCGAGCGCTCGGTGGCCGTCGGCACGCTCGACATGGCGATCTGGGATGCGGTCGCGAAAATCGCCGGCAAGCCGCTCTTCCGGCTTCTCGCCGAGCGCCACGGCCTGCACGCCGATCCGCGCGTGTTCGTGTACGCGGCAGGCGGCTACTACTACCCGGGGAAGGCCCGGGATGCGCTGCGCGCCGAAATGAAAAGCTACGTCGAGCGCGGCTACACGGTCGTGAAGATGAAGATCGGCGGGGCGCCGATCGACGAGGACCGGGAGCGCATCGAGGCCGTGCTCGATGCCATTGGCAGCGCTGCAAGCCTCGCCGTCGACGCGAACGGTCGCTTCGACCTCGACACCGCCATTGCGTACGCGAAGATGCTGTCCGGCTATAAGCTGTTCTGGTACGAGGAAGCGGGCGATCCGCTCGACTTCCGCCTGCAGGCGGCGCTCGCGCAGTTCTACCCCGCGCCCATGGCGACGGGCGAGAACCTCTTCAGCCATCAGGATGCGCGCAATCTCGTTCGCTACGCCGGCCTGCGCCCGGACCGCGACGTCCTGCAGTTCGATTGCGCGCTGTCGTACGGATTGTGCGAGTACCAGCGCACGCTCGCCATGCTGACGGCGCACGGATGGTCGGCGCGCCGCTGCATTCCGCACGGCGGCCACCAGATGTCGCTCAACATCGCGGCCGGCCTCGGTCTCGGCGGCAACGAAAGCTACCCCGACCTCTTTCAGCCGTACGGCGGCTTTCCGGATGGTGTGCACGTGCGCGACGGCCACGTCACGCTGCCCGAGCTGCCGGGCATCGGCTTCGAAGGCAAGCGCGAGCTGTACGCGCAAATGCGCGCACTCGCATCCTGAGGCGCGGCGTCACGCGCTACGCGTGTGGCGCGGCTGTCGGCGCGCGCGACGCGGCGAGGTTGGCGTGCGCCGGTGGATCAGACGTTGGTCGTCACGTCGATGAAGCGCGACACGCGGATCGGCGTGCCGGAACGCTGCAGCTCGGCCACCGCCTGCTGCAGCCGGCTGTCGGCCATCGTCATGCGTGCGCGCAACCGCACGTATTCGGCCCACGACGCGATGACGTAGCGCTCGACGAAGCGCCCTTCCTCGCCGAGGTCGCGAAACACGCGCCAGCTCGTGGCACCATTGCGCCGCCGCGTCGGCCCCACCTTCTGGATCGCCTTCAGGAAGGCGTCGCGATCGGCCGCATCGATCCGGTACTCGAGCTGGATCAGCACCGGACCGTCATCGGGCAGCGGCGGCGTCTGGATCGGCAGCTCGGGCAGCCGCACGCCGGGCACGACGTCGGCTTCCTGACCCATCTCGACGCGCACGCGCCGGTAGAGCCATTGCAGCACGATCACCGAAACGGCCGACACGCCGAGCGCCCAGTGGGTGCCGACGCCATTGGCAAGCGCACCCCACACGGCGCTGCCGATCGCGAGGCAGCCCTGCGTCGCGACCAGGTTCATCGACACGGCGCGCGCGCGCACCCACGCCGGTGCGCTGCTTTGCGTCCCCGCGGAAAGCGTCGCGAACACGCACACCCACGCCATGCCCGCGCAGAACGCCCCGAGCAGCGCGAGCGCGGTGATGCCGGTCAGCGCGACGATCAGTGCGGCGAGCGCCCAGAGCTGGCCGGCCGACGTGACGACCTTGTTCATCGGTTGGCGCATAAGAAGCGCGGGAATCGAGATCGCGCCGACGATGGCGCCGATGCCGAAGCTCGCCGACAGCAGGCCGAAACCGCCGGCGCCGAGGCCGAGCTGATCGCGCGCAATGACCGGCAACAGCGCCCAGAACGCGCTCGCGCAGACGCTGAACGCGAGGTTCCTGACGATGAATGCGCGCATCGGCGCGGAATGGCGCACGTAGCGAAGCCCGCTCATCATGCCGGACATCAGGCGCTCGGGCACGCCGGGCAGCACGACCTCCCTCGGCGTCGTGTGGCGCATCGCCACGAACATCGGCACGAAGAAGAACGCGCCGAGGACGAGCGTGGCGCCCGAACTGAGCGCCGCGGCGATCGCACCGGCCGCGGCCGGCCCCACCGCACGCGCGACGTTGAACGCGACGGAACCGAGCGCGACGGCGCGCGCGAGGTCGCTGCGCGACACCATTTCGTTGATGCTCGCCTGTTGCGCGGGCAGGTAGAACGTGAAGCCCGCGCCGACGAGGAACGTCAGAAACAAAAGCGTCAACGGCCCGACGATGCCCGCGAGCGCCGCGGCGCCGAGCAGCAGGCTCGCGGCGAACAGCAGCACCTG
>DASSVX010000044.1:0-12528 GCA_035705655.1 Casimicrobiaceae bacterium | reverse complement strand
CGAACGACGGCTGCGCGTAGAACACAACCAGCGTTACACCTTGCGCGCGCGCCGCGCCGGCCGCGATGCACGTCGCGAGCAGCGTCGATGCGAGCACGAGCATCAGCCTGAACAGAAGCCTCATCGACCTTTCCTCCATGGGGCGTCGCCATTCGCAATGGATGAATCGCGAGCCGGACGCCGGGCAGCACGGCGCATGGTACACGGATTTCAGCTATGATCAAGCAATCGCTCGCGCGATGAGCGATTGCTCACACCGATGACCGATCATCCTCCGCTACCGCCGGCGGCCGCGGCCGGCGCTTCGCGCACCTTCGATCTCGTGATCTTCGATTGCGACGGCGTGCTCGTGGACAGCGAGATCATCAGCTGCCTGACCGTCGCTCGCATGCTCGAGCGGCACGGCGTCAGGTGCGATGTCACGACGGTCCTGACGCGCTATCTGGGACGTCCGGCGAGCACGGTCATCGACGATTTCTCGCGTCTCGCGCGCCGGCCGCTGCCGCCGGGCTTCGTCGACGACTGGCGCGCCGAGCTCTTCGCGGCGTTTGCGCGCGATCTCGTGCCGATGCCGGGTGCGCGCGAAGCCGTCGAGGGATTGCGACTTTCCGCAATCGACTACTGCCTCGCGTCGTCGAGCGACGAGGAGCGCATCGAGGTCGCCCTGCGCAAGGCGGGGCTGTTCGACTTCTTCGAGGGCCGCATCTTCAGCACGACGATGGTCGAGCGCGGCAAGCCGGCGCCGGATCTCTTCCTGCTCGCCGCCGCCACGCGCGGCGCGGCTCCAGGCCGCTGCGTCGTCGTCGAGGACAGCGTCGCGGGCGTCGTCGCCGCGCGCGCCGCCGGCATGACGGCCGTCGCGTTTACGGCGGGGAGTCATTACCGGGTGATGGATCAGACGCAGCCGCTGCTCGACGCGGGCGCGTCGTGCGTCGCGGCGTCGATGCCCGAATTGCGGCTGCTGCTTGCGCGGATGAGCGCCGCCGGCGTTGCACCGGCGGACGCGTGGCGATGAGCGAGGCCGCCGATTTCCGCCTCGACGAGGCGGCGCGCGCAGGCTGGCTCTACTACATCGCCGGCAAGACGCAGGACGACATCGCGCGGATCCTCAACGTGTCGCGGCCGACGGCGCAACGGCTGGTCTCGTTGTGCCGATCCGAGGGACTCGTCACGTTCCGGATGAATCATCCGGTCGGCGAGTGCATGCGCCTCGCCGCGAGCCTCGCCGAGCGCTACGGCCTCGTGCACTGCGACGTGGTGCCGGCGGACGGCACGCCGGATTCGGCGCGCGCCGGCATCGCCGAAGCCGGTGCCGTCTACATCGAACGCGTGATGCGCTCGCCGCGCGCCGTCGTGATGGCGCTCGGCACCGGCCGGTCGATGCGCGCGAGCGTCGAGCGCGTTGCGCCGATGTCGCGCTCGCTGCACCGCCTCGTCTCGCTGGTCGGCAACATCTCGCCCGACGGGTCGGCGAGTCCGTTCGACGCACTGGTCAAGCTCGCCGAAATCAGCGGCGCACGGCACTTCCCGATGCCGCTGCCGCTGCACGCGGCGACCGCCGCGCAGCGCGACCTGTTGCTCGGCATCCCGTCCGTGCGCCGATTGTTCGCGATGGCGAACCGCGCGGACGTCTGGATGATGGGCATCGGCGGCGTCGACCGCAACGCAGTGCTGCTCCGCGACGGCTTCGTCACCCGCGGCGAGTTGCTGGGCGCGATGCGCGCCGGGGGCGTCGGAGAGATCACGGGCTGCGTATTCGACGCCGACGGACGCATCCTCGACGGCGGGCTCAATGCGCGCCTCATGAGCGTGCCGCTGCAGGTCGACAACCCGCGGCCGCGAATATGCATCGCGCACGGACCCGACAAGGTCGTTCCGCTGCGCGCCGCGCTGACCGGCCGGCTCGTCAACGGGGTCGTGACCGACGAGATCACCGCACGCACGCTGCTCGCGCCGGACGCGCGACCGCGCACCCGGCGCAAGAGATAAGATCGGGGTCAGAGCTGTAATTATTCGCACGCCGCTCGAGATCGGGGTCAGAGCTGTAATCATCCGCGCGCGAGAATAATTACAGCTCTGACCCCGATTTCGGGTTTCACCGCCGAGCCTTCATCAGCGTTGGCCGCGGACCTGGGGGTTTGTTGTGGGTGGCGCGCGAGGTCGTTGCGGCCACGCACGCCTTGAACCAGTCCGAGCCGAACGCGAGGTCGCCAGCGGTTGCCTTGCGCAACGCTCGGAGGTCCGCGTCGCGATCGCCATCGGCACACCAACGTTCATAGGCCGCACCGCCTGGACTGCCGAGTTGTTCAAGCACCGCATGCGGCGTCACCAGGGCGTCGAGGTGCAGTCCCGCGAGCGCGCCGTAGCTGCTCCACCGATAATCCGCCGCGCGCTGAACCAACCTCGCGCGCACGGGATTGAGATCGATGTACCGACATGCGGCGAGCACATGCTCGTCGGAAGCTACGAGACACGCATGGTAGCGCCCCTCCCAGAGCGTCCCGCTTCGGGACGAATGCCGGTTCACGTAACGGACGTAGCGCGCGCCCACCGACTGCATCGTCCGCGAAACCGCGCCCGCGACGCGGGGCGTTACCAGCAGATGGACGTGATTGGTCATGAGGACGTACGCGTGCACGAGCACGCCGTACTGCCTGCATGCTTCAGCGAGCGCACTCAGGTAGACGCCGAAGTCCTGCTCTCGCAGGAAGCAGGGACGCCGGTCATTGCCGCGCTGCACGACATGCAGCGGCAAATCGGTAAGGAGGAAGCGGGGACGGCGTGGCACAGGCCGCATGGTCGTTGAAACAACGGCGAGCGCCAATCAGCCGATTGACCGAACCGGGGATCCCGAACAAGTGCGCCGCAGATCGCCAGCTCCGACCCCGAACTCGACGTCAAACGCGACAATTACAGCTCTGACCCCGAACTCGAGCGAGCGCCGTGTTGGCGAGGATCTCGCTGTCGGCGACGACGCCCTCGAAGTCAAACACGATCAACGTCTTCGTGATCGCCGATACATTTGTCTTGGACCGCAATCATCTATATATTCCGGCACTTCGATCCGCAAGCGAGATGCACATGACCACACCTCGGCCGAACTTCCTGTTCATCATGGCGGACCAGCTTTCGGCGCAGGCGCTCCCGTCGTATGGGCATCCCATCGTCAAGGCACCGCACATCGACGCGCTCGCCCGCGACGGTGTCCTGTTCGAGAATGCGTACTGCAATTTTCCGTTCTGCGCGCCGTCGCGCATCGCGATGCTGTCGGGCCAGCTGCCGTCGAGGATCGGCGCCTTCGACAATGCCGCCGAAATGTCGTCGAGCATTCCGACGATCCTGCATTACCTGCGCGCGCAGGGCTACCACACGAGCCTCTCCGGGAAGATGCACTTCATCGGGCCCGATCAATTGCACGGCTACGAGGAGCGGCTGACGACCGACATCTACCCGGCCGACTTCGCGACGACGCCCGACTGGTCGATCAAGGGCCTGCCGGTGTCCGGGATCAGTTTCCGCGGCGTGGTCGAAGCCGGCATTTGCCATCGCAACCTGCAGATCGACTTCGACGAGGACGTGCATCACGAGGGCATCCGCAAGCTCTACGCGCTGGCGCGCACGCGGCCGCAACGGCCGTTCATGCTGACCGTGTCGTACACGCATCCGCACAATCCGTTCAACACCACGCAGGCATACTGGAACCGCTACGATCACGACGCGATCGACCCGCCGACGGTGCCCGCGATCGCGCTCGACGATCGCGATCCGCACAGCAGGCGGCACTATTACCTGACGCGGATGGACGAATACGACGTCACCGCGGAACGCATCAGGACGGCGCGCCACGCGTATTACGGCATGGTCAGCTACTTCGACGACAAGGTCGGCGAGCTTTTGAGCGTGCTCGACGACACCGGTCTCGCCGAGAACACGGTCGTCGTGCTCACCGCCGACCACGGCGAGATGCTGGGCGAGCGCGGCATGTGGTTCAAGATGTGTCTCTTCGAGCGCGCGATGCGCGTTCCGCTCATCCTGCGGTTGCCGCCCGCTCTGCGGAAGCCGCGACGCGTCGCACGCAACGTTTCGCATCTCGACCTTCTTCCGACGCTGCTCGACCTCGCTTCCGGCGGCAAGCCGCAGCCGCTGGTCGAGCCGATCGACGGGCAGAGCCTCGCGCCGCTGCTCGAGCACGGCGGCGACGTTCCGGAGCGCGACGTGTTTGCCGAATACACCGCCGAAGGCGCGATCGCCCCGTGCTTCATGGTGCGAAGCGGCCGTCACAAATACATCTGGAGCGAGCCGGATGGCGGTCAGCTCTTCGACCTCGTGCGCGACCCCCACGAGATCGACGATCTCGCCGGCAAGGCCTCGGCGGCGGAGCTCGAGGAGTCGATGCTGCGCAAGGTGCATGCGCGATGGAATGTCGCAGCCGTCGAGCGGGACGTGCTCAAAAGCCAGCGGCGCCGACTCTTCCTGCAGCCCGTCCTGACGTTCGCGAATTCGCATGGATGGGATTACCAGCCGTTCCGCGATGCGTCGCTCGAGTACGTCCGCGGCAAGACCGCAACCAACGCGAAGGCGCTGAGCCGGATTCCCTACGCGGAGCCGGTCGAGCCCGATCATCCGCGCGCAAGTACGGCCAACGATTGACGAACCGTCAGTCCGACGGCTCGAAGTCTCCGACACCCTCGACGTCGTCGCGCAACTCGACCGTGACGCGGTCGATCTCGCCGCTGAAGCGGAATTCGCCACGGCCCCGATAGGCCGGTGAAACCGGTGAAAGTCCGTCGCGCCCGACGTCGAGCCCCTCCCAGTCCATGAAGTATCGCGACGTCGCCGCCATTTGCGTTTGCGACACCATCACATTGTCGACGTACAGCTTGCCGATGCCCGCGAGCGGTCCGGTCTTGGTGAAGGCATAGGCGATCCGCTGCGGCTTGCCGGTGGGATGCAGGTCGGCCTCGACGCGGTAGATGTGCTGGTAATAGTTGTAGTCGTGCGCGACCTTGCCGTCCTTCACGTAGAGACTGTAACCGCCGCATACGCCGCCGCACGCGATGATCACCCCCTCGTCGCCGGGCCGCAGCGTCACGTCGGCCGCGATCGAGTACGAACGGTCGAGGATGAACGGCGTGGCACCGCTCGGCACGTGGCCCATGCCGCCGTAATAGACATACCGCGAGCGCATGCGCGGCGAATCGGGCCGGCGCCGCGATGCCGCGCGCCGCTCGGCGAATCCACGGTCGTCGAGCGGCAGCACGTCGTAGCGCCCCGCCTCGCTCCACCACAGCTCGATCAGCTTCGCGAGCTTGTCCGGATGCGTCGCGGCGAGATCACGGTTCTCCGCGACGTCGTCGGCGACGTGATAGAGCTCCCAGACGTCGTCCTCGTATGCAGCATATCGCGGGTGATAGGCGACCGCCTTCCAGCCGTCGTGCCAGATGCCGCGATGGCCGAACATCTCGAAGATCTGCGAGCGCTTGCGCGTCGGCCCGTCGCCTTCGAAGCTGTACAGCATGCTCGTGCCATGGATCGGCATCTGCGGCACGCCGCGGATTTCGGCGGGCGCTTCGATGTCGAGCGCGTCGAGGATCGTCGGCACGATGTCCATCGCGTGATGGAACTGGTGACGCAACCCCGGCTTCGCGATGCCCGCCGGCCAGGTGACGATCAGCGGATCGAGAATTCCTCCCGCATGCGTGTTCTGCTTGTAACGCTTGAGCGGCGTGTTGCCGGCCTGTGCCCAGCCCACCGGATAGTTGTTGCGCGCGTGCTGCGTGCCGATGAGGTCGATGCGCGCGAGGTTGTAGTCGAGCGTCTCGGCATCGCCGTTCTCGTAGAACGTGGTGCTCGTCGAGCCGTGGATCTGGCCTTCCTGGCTGGCGCCGTTGTCGGACGCGAAGACGAAGATCGTGTTCTCCATCCTGCCGAGGCGCTCGAGATGGCGGATAAGGCGCCCGATCTCGTGATCGGTGTGATCGAGGAACGCGGCGAACGCCTCCTGAAAACGCGCATACAAGCGCTTCTGGTCCGCGGACAGCGACTCCCAGGGCGCGACGCCCGGATTGCGCGGCGCAAGCTCGGTATCCTGCGGCACGATCCCGAGCAGCTTCTGCTTTGCGAGGCGCCGCTCCCGGATCACGTCCCAGCCGGTATCGTAGCGCCCGCGGTATTTCTCGCGGAACGCGGACGGCGCCTCGTGCGGCGAGTGCGTGGCGCCCGTCGCGAAATAGAGGAAGAACGGGCGCTCCGGCGCGAGCGACACCTGGTCGGTCAGGTACTGCATCGCATGATCGACCAGATCCGCATTCAGCGTGTAGCCCTGCTCCGGCGTGCGCGGCGGATCGACGCGATGATTGTCGTGCACGAGCTCCGGCTGGAACTGATCGGTCACCGCGTCGAGGAATCCGTAGTACTGCTCGAAGCCGCGGCCGAGCGGCCACTGGTCGAACGGACCCGCCGCCGACGTCTGGTCGGCAGGCGCGAGATGCCACTTGCCGACCGCGAACGTGTTGTACCCCGCGTCGCGGAGGATCTCCGACAGCATGCCCGCCCGGTTCGAGACTGCGCCGCGCTTGCTCGGAAAGCCGCTGTCGGCGTTGGCGATGATCGACATGCCGACCGCGTGATGGTCGCGTCCGGTCAGGAGCGACGCGCGCGTGGGCGAGCACAGCGACGTCGTGTGAAAGCGTGTGTACACGAGGCCGCGTGCGGCGAGCGCATCGATGTTCGGCGTTTCGATCTCGCTGCCGTAGCAGCCGAGGCTGCCGTAGCCGGTGTCGTCGAGCAGCACGACGACGACGTTGGGACTGCCCGGCCGCGGCCGCACGATCTGCGGCCACCAGGGCGTGGATTCCTGCCATGTCCGGCCGATCGTTCCCTCGAACACGCTGTCGTCGCGCGACGCGCGGCGCTCGTTGCCCATTGCTAACCTTCCCGTCGAGTGACTTCGTTCATTTGCGCAGCTTCTTCGCCGCCTCGAGGATCGGCAGCCCCGCCTTGATCGCGCTCGCAAGGTCCGGCACCTTGTCGTACGCGCCGCCGGCGACGAACACCTGCGCCGTGCCGGTCAGCGCCTTTTCGGTGGCGCCGCTCTTCATGTCGGCGAGCGCCTGGTCGAGCGTCTGGAAGTCGCGAAAGCCCAGGCTGAAGCGCGCCTTCTCGAGGCTGCCGTCGATGCCGGCGTCCTTGTAGAACTGCATCATGTATTGAAGTGCCTCCTCGCGATGCGCGTTGATGTATTCGTCGGCCTTGAAGACGGCGTCGACGAAGCGCGCCGCGGCCTCCGGCTGCTCGCTCGCGAACTTGCGCGTCACGACCCACGGATCGACCACCGACGTCTTGCCGATCGCGCCGTCGCACACCACCTCGAAGCTCGCCGTGTCCTTCACGAGGTCGTAATCGGCGGACGAATCGGTCATGCCCGAAGCCACGTCGCCCGATCGCAGCGACTGGCGCGTGACGGCGGGCTCGAGCGGCACGATCTTCATGCGGCCGGGATCGACGCCGAAGTGCTTCGCGCACGCGAACAGCACCTGGCTCCACGTGCTGTTCGGCACGGTGCCGATCGGCTTCGTCGTCAGCACGTCGCGCGGGCTGCTTCCTTTCAGCGCGTCCTTGCGCATGACGAGCTTGATGTTGCGGTCCTCCTTCATCATCGTTCCGACCGGAATGAGCCCGAACTTGGCCCAGCCGGTGATGGCGGGCGGCGCGCCGATCCATCCCGCCTGCCAGTCGCCGGCGGCGCCGGACGCAAGCGCCGCGCCGCCGTTGGGGAAATACTGGATCTTCGCGTCGATGCCGTTTTTGGCGAAGTAGTCGAGCTTCCGTGCAAGCCAGATCGGGAAGCCTGCGTCGTTCGCCTGGCTGATCATCACGACGTGCACGGGTGCCTTGTTTTGCGCGATGCTCGCCCCCGGATGCGCGACGGCGACGATGCACGCGGCGAGCGCGAGCCTGAATGCGGCGATGCGGTGCGACGATTTCATGACGGTCTCCTCCAATAGCGAACCAACGGGTGATTCCGGGACGGACGAACGATGGTTATTGACGCACGATCTCGGTGCGCACGAGATTCCAGACCTCGCGCTTGAAGCGGATGAATTCGGGGTAGTTGCTCGCTTCCTCGATCTCGAGCCCGCGCCATTCGGCATCGCGGGGAACCGCAATGTCCTTCTTGATCCGCCCCGGCCGGCTGGACATGACGACGACGCGGTCGCCGAGGTACACCGCCTCCTCGACACTGTGCGTGATGAACATCACCGTGTAGTTCATCACACGGCGAAGCCGCGAGACCTCCTCCTGCAGCACGGTGCGCGTTTGGGCATCGAGCGCGCCGAACGGCTCGTCCATCAGCAGGATTTCGGGACGCACGACGAGGGCACGCGCAATCGCCACGCGCTGCTGCATGCCGCCGGACAGCTCGTGCGGATAGGCGCGGCGGAATTGCCGCAGGTTCATGAGATCGAGCTGCTCGGCGAGCCGCGTTTCGCGTTCGGTGCGATCGATGCCGGCGACGCGCAACCCGAACTCGATGTTCTGCGCCACGGTTTCCGAAGGAAACAGCGCGAAGCGCTGGAACACGACGCTGCGCTTCGGACCCGCCGGTCCGGCTGCGAGGCCGTCGACGAGAATCTCGCCGGTGCTCGGCGGCTCGAGGCCCGCAGCGATCATCATCAGCGTCGATTTGCCGCAGCCCGACGGTCCGACGACGGTGACGAATTCGCCGTCGCGAATCGCGAGATCGCAACGATCGAGCGCCGCGACGTCGCCGTTGCGCGTAGCGAATGTTTTCGAGATTCCCTTGATCTCCATCTTCGGCGGCCGCGCAGCCCGCGTCGCCCGCACGTCCGTCGCCGCGTCCCGTCCCGGGTCGGCCGCGCTCACGCCGGCCGTGCGGTCGTCGATTTCCATGGCAGGAGCGTTCGCTGCGACCGCTGCAGCCCCACGTCGATCAGCGCGCCGACGATCCCGATCGCGATCATGCCGACGAGGATCGTAGCCGCCGAGTCGTTCTGCTGTCCCTGCGCAATCAGGTAGCCGAGGCCCTGCTTGCCGACGATGAGCTCGGCGCCGACGAGCGCCATCCAGCCGTTGCTGAACGCGATACGCACGCCGGTGAAGATGCTCGGCGCCGCAACCGGCAACGCGACGCGCGCCAGCATCGTCAAGGAGCCTGCGCCGAGCGCCTTCGCCGCATGGAACAGGATGCGGTCGACCTGCCCGACGCCGAGCTGCGTGTTGATCACGCATGCCGGGAAGGCGGCGATGAACACGATGAGCGCCTGCGACGTGGTCGTCGCGCCGAGCCACAGCACGGCGATCGGCACCCAGGCGAACGGCGGGATGTAACGCAGCAGCTCGAACACCGGCGTGATGGCGGCGCGAATCGGCGGCAACCACGCGAGCACGATGCCGACAGGAATGCCGATGCACAGCGCCGCCGCGACGCCGATGAGCCAGCGCTGCAACGATGCGACCGCATGCCCGGCGAGCGTGCTGCCGCTGAACGGTTCGACGACCAGCAGCGCAAAGCGCTCGACCACCTCGAGCGGCGAGGGCAGCAGTCGCGCCGGAACGAGTCCCGGTATCGACGTCATCGCGATCCACGCCGCGAGAAGCGCCGCGAACGCGACGGCTCCGTAGAGCATGGGCCCGTTCGCGTCCGCAATCCACCGGCGCCCATGCACGCGCTTACCCATGGCGCCGTTCACGCGGATGCCCCGGCGCGCGACCAGGGTGCAAGGATGCGCGTGACCCAATGCATCGCCATCGAGAACATCGCTCCCAGAAACCCGATGATGCCCATGGCGACGAGCAGGATGCCGGTTTCGAGCGTGCGCGACGCGTTGACTGCGATGTAGCCGAGGCCCGCCGTGGCCGCGAGCAGCTCGGCCGCCACCAGCGTCGTCCACGCGTTGCCGAGCGCAATGCGTGCGCCGGCGACGAGCGTCGGCAAAGCGGTGCGGCATACCACGCGGGTGAGGATCTGCCGATCGCTGGCGCCGAGGGTCAACGCTGCGCGCACGAGGAGGCCGTCGATCGAATACACGGCCTGCATCGAGTTCATCACCCACGGCACGACCGCGGCGACGAACACGACGAAGATTCGCGCGGACTCGCCGATGCCGAGCCACAGGATCGCGAGCGGTATCCAGGCGAGCGGCGGCACCGGACGCAGCAGCTGGAAGATCGGAAACGCGATCCAGCGCATCCTGCGCCACCATCCCATCGCGATGCCGAGCGGAAGCCCGACGATGCCCGCCGCGAGCCATCCGCCGAGCGCCACCGACAGGCTCGCGCCGACGTGCTGCGCGAGCGTGCTGCCGAGATAGGGCCGCTTCAGCAGGCGAACGAACGCATCGGCGACATCCTCCGGCGGCGGCAGGCTCAGCGGAGAAATCGCGCCGCCGGGCCGCGTGACAAACCACCATGCGCCGACGATCGCCACGACGCAGAGCGTCCCGATGACCCATGCCTGCGGCCCGCTGACCTCGCGACGCCAGGCCGAAACGGTGGTGTCGCGCAAAGCGCCTCGCGATCGTGCGTGTAAATCCGCGCGAGCCATCGGCGTGCCGGTCACGCAGGCGACGTCGGCGCGCCGCGACCCCAGAAGCCGTCTTGCGCGAAGAGCGCGTCGATCGCCGTGTCGAGCCAGCCGAGGTCCTCGAGGCAATCGAGCAGCGTGTAGCGCCGGCGGATCAGGCGCGCACGCCGATAGTCGTTCGCGAGCTTGCGCAGCGGCACGCCCACGTCGCGCGGGTCGGATGCCGCGCCGCAGGCGGCGAGCCACCGCTGCAGCGCCGCGGCGGGAACGATGCGCGCCTCGATCCGCGCACGCAACGCGGGCCATCCGCTCTGCAGCGCACGAAGGCGCGCTGTCCGCAATTGCGCGCGCGACAGCTTCGCTTCCATCTCGGCGCGTGCGCTTTCCACGAGCGCTGCCTCGGGAAACGACGCCTGGAGCTCGGCTTCGATCGCGTCGCGGTCGACAGGCGGTGCATGTTCGCGTTCCGCGGCACGGCCCGCCACGTCCTGTGCGACGAACCATTCATACAGCGCGAGCATCGCGACCGAGCCGATACCGACGCACGCGCCGTGCGCGACCGGCTCGCCGTCGACGCAAAGACGCTCCATCTCCCAGACATGCGCGATCTGGTGATCGCTGCCGCTGGCGGGCCGCGAGTTGCCGTGGGCCTGCATTGCGAAGCCGGCGATCAGCAGGCCGTCGACGAGCCCGCGCAGCGCCTCGGTGCGCCGCGCGCGGATGCCGTCGTACCCGGCGAGCCACCCCTTCACGTGGTCCTGCACCAGCGCGAACGAGCCACGATCGATCGGATCCTCGCCGAGCGCGTCGGCAAGCGTCCAGTCGGCACCGGCGACGAGCTTGCCCGAGAGATCGCCGTAGCCCCATGCCGCCATGCGCGCCGGCGCATCGGCGACGACGTCGAGGTCGGCGATCACGCCGATCGGCGGCGCGCAGGCGAGCGTTCGCTTGAAGCCGGCGTCGAGCATCGAAGCACCCGATGCGGCATAGCCATCCATCGACGCAGCGGTGACGACGCTGACGTAGGGCAGGCCCGCGACTTCGGCGGCGTACTTCGTGACGTCGTTGATGACGCCCGCGCCGACCGCGATCGGCAGCGCGGCATCGGCGCGAAGCCGCGAAGCGACCTCCCGCGCCGTCTCGGCGCGCGGCTTCAGGCGCGGCGCCTCTTCCAGAACGATCGGATCCGCAATCGCGATGTTCGCCGCGTGCAGCGTCGCGAGCGTGCGCCGTCCTGCGGCCGCCATCGTGTTGGGATCCGCGACGAGCCGGCACGGTCCCCGCTGCCCGAGTCGCGCGAGGACCTGCGGCAAGCGCGCGATCGCACCGGGATCGACGTCGACCGACCGCGTGACCGACGCGCTGCGTACCGCCGCATCGAGCAGCGCCCTGGCGTCGGTCGCCGTTGCGGATTCCGGCGAGCTCATGCGAGCGGGAAGGCCGCGCGGCGCATCAGACGCCGGCGAGACACGCGAGGAGCTCGTCGTGAATCGCGCCGTTCGACGCGATCTTCTCGAGATCGTCGTCCGTCGAATCGCGGCCGTCGAATCGCGTGACGCGTCCGCCGGCCGCGCGCACGAGCGGCATCGCCGCCGCGTGGGAGACGATGTCGGCCTTGAGCGAGACGTACGCGTCGAGTCGCGCATCGGCGACGAGCGTCAGCTCGAGGCCGCCGGACACGATGATGCGCACGCCGCGCGCCACGTTCCCGAGCCGGCGGATCGCTTCCGCGGCACGCGCCACTTCGCGCTCGCTGAAGTGCGACGTGAGGATGATCGACACGACCGCGTCGCCGAGCGAGGTGCAGGGCGACACGCGCACGTCGTGGCCGTTCACCGTCGCGACCGTGTCCTCGACATAGCGCGCGACGATGCCGGCGAGCGGCGCGTGCAGCACGCCGACGCGCGTGCGGCCCTCTTCCTGATACGCCATCGTCACGGAGAACCACGGAAGCCGCGACGCGTAGTTGACCGTGCCGTCGA
>DASSVX010000043.1:0-4156 GCA_035705655.1 Casimicrobiaceae bacterium | reverse complement strand
GGCCGCATCACGAACGGCGTATAGACGGTCACCTCCGACAGGATCACGCCCCATTGCGAATACAGGAAGTCGACCGGGGGCAGCTCGAGATGCAGCAGCACCTTCAGCGATTCGTTGAGCATGCCGGCCGAGCCGTAGATGAACGTGAACGCGAGTGCCACGAGAAACGTCGGCAGCGCGATGAACGTGTCGATCATCCGTGCGAGGACCTCGCTTCCCGGAAACGGCGTGAACGCGATCAGCACCGACAGCACGAACCCGAGGACGAGGCAGCCGGCCGTCGCGGATAGCGCGATGACGATCGTGTTGACGAGCGCGTGGCGGAACTCGCCCGAAGCGATGACGCCGACGAATTTGGCGAGCGACAGCACGTCGCCGTCGCCCGCGAGCGCCTGGCGCAGGATCAGCCACAGCGGGAAGAAGAAAAGCGCCGCGAGTATCAGCAGCGGCGGCGCGATCCAGAAACTGCTCGTGCGCGGTTGCGCCGCGTACGGCGCGCCTAGCGCAAGGTCAGCCACGGGCCATCGTCTCCGGGACGAGTGTCGCCTGCGTCGCGCTGAAGTGAACGGTCAAGGCCGCGCCGGGTGGCGGAGGCTCGTGCATCGGCGGGCACGACAGCCGCAACACATGGCCGCCGACGTCGAGCTCGACGTTCTGCATGTCGCCCTGCCACTGCACGCTGCGCACCGTTGCGGCGAGCGCGTTTGCGTCTTTTTCCGGCGGCGCGAGCGACACGTCGTGCGGTCGCACGCACAACAGGCAGTGGCCGCCGTCGGGCAGCCCATGGTGGTTGCGCGCAAGCAGCGCACCCTCGCCGAAACGCACGCGCGCCATGCCGGCGCCCGCGCCGGCAAGCGCCTGCACGGGAAGCAGGTTGGCGCGGCCGAGGAACTCGGCCGAGAAGCGATTGGGTGGATAGCGGTACAGCGACTGCGCGTCGCCGAATGCGACGAGCTTGCCGTCGCGCATGATGCCGATGTGATCGGCCAGCGTGAGCGCCTCGGTCTGGTCGTGCGTGACGTAGAGGACGGTGAGCGACGGCAGCTCACGGTGCAGCTTCGCGAGCTCGTCGAGCATCGAGCGGCGTATCTGCGCGTCGAGCGCCGACAGCGGCTCGTCGAGCAGCAGGACCTGCGGGCGAATCGCCAGCGCGCGCGCAATCGCCACGCGCTGCTGCTGGCCGCCGGATAGCTCGCGCGGGTAGCGCGCAGCAAAGCTCGCCATGCCCACGAGACGCAGGCATTCGGGGACCCGCTCGCGGATGACGTCGGCGCCCGCGCCACGCGCCCGCAGCCCGAACGCGACGTTCTCCTCGGCCCGCATATGGGGAAACAGCGCGTAGTTCTGCACGACCATGCCGATGTTGCGCGCATGCGGCGCGACGTTGGTGACGTCGCGCGTGCCGATCGTGATGCGGCCGCGGGTCGGCCGCACGAACCCCGCGACCGCCCGCAGCGCCGTGGTCTTGCCCGAGCCGGATGGGCCGATCAGCGCGACGATCTCGCCGGGATTCACCGCAAGCGTCAGCGCATCGAGGACGACAACGCCGTTGTAGGCGACGCTGACGTCCTCGAAGCCGATACCGCTGCTGCTCGCGCCGGCGCGCTTCGCGCCGGCACGCGTGGAAGCCGGCACCGCCACGGCGGCGCCGGCGAAATCGGCCGGCATCAATTGCCCGAGATCGCCTTGTTGTAGGCCGCGACGTCCGCCTGCAGGTCGGACAGCACCTTGCTCCAGTCGGGCGACCAGATCTCGACGCCTTCGAGCATCGCGTTCAGCTTCTTGAAGTTCTCGTCGGACGGATGCACGTCGCTGCGCACCGGAAAGCCCTGCGCGACCGAGCTGATCGTGCTCTGCGCTTCCTGGCTCATCAGGAAGTCGATCAGCTTCTTGCCGTTGTCGGCGTGCGGGGCGCCGGCGACGAGGCCGATGAAGTACGGCAGTGCGAACACCGAGCGCTTGCCGTTGGGACCGGCGGGGAAGAACACCTGCACGTTCGGGTTGTTGCGCATCTGCGCGAGGTTCATCTGCAGGTCGCCGTTCGCGACGTAGATCTCACCCTTGTTCACGAGCGCGGTGAGCTTGCCCGTCGACGCCGAGGGTCCGAGGTTGTTCGCCTGCAGCTTGCCGAGATAGGCGAGTCCGGCTTCCTTGCTGCCGAACGCGTGGAACGCCTGCAGCATCAGCGCCGTCCCGTCGCCGGCCTGTCCCGGCGTCGAATACTGCAGCTTCTTGCGAAACTTCGGGTCGAGCAGGTCTTCATAGGTCTTCGGCGCATCCTTCAACGCGGACGCGTTGTAGATGAAGTTCGGGTAGTTGTTCATCATCGCGACGTAGAGACCCTTGGGATCCTTGTCGCGCTCGGCCAGCTTGTCGGCACCCGCCGGCGTGTACGGCTGCAGCAGCCCGTCGGCGGCCGCACGCTGCATGAACGGCGGCAGCGTGACGAGAACGTCGGCCTGCGTGTTCGATTTCTCCTTGGCGATGCGATCGGCCACGCCGCTCGAGCCCGCCTCGATGTACTGCACCTTGATGCCGGTCGCCTTGGTGAATGCGGCGAACTGATCGCCGAACCAGCTCGGATTGCCGTCGTGCAGGCCGTCCGCCGCATAGATCGTGACCACGTTCGACTGGGCCAGCGCGGCCCCCGCAAATGCCGCCAGCGCGAACGCCAGCATGGTCGTCAGTTTCGACTTCATGGGTCTCCTCCCGAGGGTGACTCGAACGTCGTTGATCATGCCCGCGCGACCTTGCGGATGCAACGGACAGGAATGCGCCGGCCGCAATCTTATCTCGCGTGTGGCCGTCGCTGCCGGGGCGCGATGCCTGCGGTGCGCGCGCCGGATTGTTGACAATCTACAGCCAACAGATTTTAATGGCAACATGCTGAAGGCGCCCGCCCCGATCCCCGCCGTCCCGGGCGCCGTCCGGGGCCGCACGGTCGGCGACGATCACCCGATCGCGCTGATCCAGATGAATTCGCTGCCGGGACTCGTGCAGCGCGAGCTCGAGCGGATGATTCTCGCCGGCGACCTTCCGGCAGGATCGAAGCTGCGCGAGACCGAGGTGGCGTCGATGCTCGGCGTGTCGCGCGGCCCGGTGCGCGAGGCGTTTCGCGCGCTCGAGGAATCCGGGCTCGTGCGGCTCGAAAAGAATCGCGGCGTGTTCGTGCGCCAGATCGGCATCGACGAAGCCGACCAGATCTTCGAGCTGCGCGCGGTGCTCGACGAATTCGCGGGCCGGCGCGCCGCGCAGAACGCGACGCCGGCGCAGGCCACCGAGTTGCGGGGCCTCGTCGGGCAGATGGAAAAGGCGGTGGCGCGTGGCGACGTCGACGGTTACCACGACGCGAACGTCGCCTTCCACGATCGCATCGTCGAGCTTGCCGGCAATGCGAAGCTCACGTTCGTCTATCGGCGCCTCGTCAACGAGTTGCACCTGCATCGGCGCGCCGCGCTCGGGCAGAGCGGCATCCTGCCGCTGTCGATGCGCGAGCATCGGGCGATCGTCGACCACATCGCGGCGCGCCAGCCGGCCGCGGCCGGGCGCGCGCTGCACGAGCACGCGATGGCGAGCCGCGAGCGCGTTCACCACACCAGCGGCGTGCCCACCCAACGAACGGGAAAATCCGCACGATGACGACAGCAGCACCGAAGAACGCCGCAGCAGCCACGCGCACCGCGGGGCCGTCCCAAGGTGCGAGTTCCACCCCCCGGGGGGCAGCGCAGCGGCGAACGCCGCAAGCGCCGGGGGATCACCTCGAGATCAACGGCCGGCGTTACCGCTGGCCCGGGCGCCCGCTCGTCGTCGTGTGCGTCGACGGCTGCGAGCCCGATTACGTGAATCAGGCCATCACCGCCGGCAGCGCGCCGTGGATGGCCGGGCTGAACGGCCGCGGCACCTGCCTCACCGCCGACTGCGTCGTGCCGTCGTTCACCAATCCGAACAACCTGTCGATCGTCACCGGTGCACCGCCGTCGGTGCACGGTATCTGCGGCAACTATTTCTTCGACCCCGATGCGCGCGAGGAAGTGATGATGAACGACCCGAAATATCTTCGGGCGGGCACCATCCTCGCAGCGTTCGCCGATGCAGGGGCTGCGGTCGCCGTGATCACTGCGAAGGACAAGCTGCGCGCCCTCCTCGGCCATCGGCT
>DASSVX010000042.1:0-24666 GCA_035705655.1 Casimicrobiaceae bacterium | reverse complement strand
GAACCGAACGCAGATCCGCGGCCGTTCGCACGTCGTGGAATGCGCATTGCGTTCGCCTGTTTGCGGTAACGCCCGCACCGCGATCACCTGCGGATTGCCGGCGCGACAAGGCCGGCGCGATCGCTGCATCGCGCTGCTTTTCCGTCATCCATTGCAACGAGGAGTTTCCATGCGCAAATCCGCATCCGTCGCGCGCTCGATCCTGCGCGCGGCTCACCGGGCGCTGCCGCTGGCCGCGGGCGCTTGCATCGTGTTTGCCGCCAACCCTGCGTCCGCACAGCTCGCTCCCAACCAGACGCAGGGCTTCGGCAACGGCGGCCTCGTCACCTTCACCTATCTGCAGAACTTCGACTGCGTCGACGAGCCGCAACTCGACCTCGACTTCAACGGCATCGCGGCCGCGTCCGATCCGAACGAGATGCAGACGCCGATCTGCCAGGCGATCACCGAGCCGTCGAGCGATCCGTCCGGCGGCGATATCGCGCATACCGCGCATCTCTACGTGCTCGTGCCGATGTTCGGCAGCGATACCCATCCTGAAGATGCCATGGCGTGTCCCGATGGCGGACGCCCGAACGAGCTCTGCGGAACCGCGCTCGGCAGCGCGCTGATCTCGCTCTTCGGCTTCGTACCCGAAGCGTGGAAGACCACGCCCGCAGTTACCACGCAGTGTCCCGATCCGAACCATCCGGTCGCGGGCACCTGCACGATGCACGCGTCCTCCGTCGACCTGTCCGTGCTTCTCGGTGCGCTCGGCAAGGCGCCCGATCCGCCGACGGCACCGGTGTTCCTGCCGACGCCCAACCACAGCCACGTCGTCGACAATTCCCGCGTCAACGCGCGCCCCATCTGGTGGCAGGTGCGGCCGGTGCTGGTAATGGACCCTCGCGACTGGCCGACGGCCGACGGCAGCAGCGGCATCACGTCCTCGACCGCGATGGACGCCGCCGAAGCGGCTGGCCGCGCGGTCGAGGTGGGCTCGAATTTCTTCCTTTTCTTCAGCTCGCGGATGGCCGCGGCGCACGCCACGATGCAACACTGATCACGTACCGGAGCGCGCAGGCGAGGCGTCGACACGCGGCGTCGAGCAACGTCGCGCTCAGTCGCTTTCGGCGGCGGCGTTGACGCGCGCGACCCAGCGCGCCGTCAGCTTTTCCTGCACGGCGTTCTGCCGCAGACGCGCGTCGAGCGCCGGAAAATCGACGTCGTCGAGCGGCTGGTCCTGGTTGAAGCAGGAGAACACGTAACGTGTGCGCCCGCTCACCGGATCGCGCTGCGGCTGCAGGCACTGCGCGCAGATCTCCTTCATCATGCATTGCATCGGCGAGTTGATCGACCCGATCGCCCGGTGCCGCGGCGAAAGGTACGGCGCAAGCGCGTCGTGGCGCGCCGCGGCGACCGCCGCCATCATCTTGTCGGAGCCGATGGCGACGATGCGGTCGCAGTCGCCGAACGCAATCGGTTGCTCTCCCAGTTCTCCGGCCGCGTACGCGCGCATGCCCTCGACGATATTGCCGGTGAACACGCGATCCTGCGGCCGCGTCGCCGCGAAGCCCGGTGCCTCGTCGCAGCACCAGACGACGGCGTCGGCCGCTGCCTCGATCTCGTCGACCTTGTAGCGATCCTCGATGCGCCGGTAGCCGGCGAAATAAAGCACCTTCGATCCCGCTGCGCGGAACGCGCGGCCGATGGAGAACAGCACCGCGTTGCCAAGACCGCCGCCCACCAGCACGACGGTCTTGTCGTGCTCGATTTCGGTCGGCGCACCGGTCGGACCCATGAGCACGATCGGCTCGCCGGGCTCGAGCGCCACGCAAAGGTCCGACGAGCCGCCCATCTCCAGCACGATCACCGAGACGAGCCCGCGCTCGCGGTCCACCCACGCCCCGGTGAGCGCGAGACCTTCCATCGCGAGCCGCGTGCCTTCGTTGCGCTGCGCGAGCGACTCGAAATTCTGCAGCCGGTAGAACTGGCCCGGCCGGAACTTGCGCGCGGCGGCCGGCGCATGCACGACGACCTCGACGATCGTCGGAGTAAGGCGCACGACGCGCTGGACGCGGGCGCGAAATGCATCGTTCAGCATCGCAAAGAACTCGGTGTCGGGGCGGCGCAATACCGAATCCGTGCGCGCGAGCAACCGCGACACGATCGGGTAGCCCTGCTTCGCACTCGCCATCGCCTTGACGACATTGCCGTGGAACGATGGATGCAGGTCGCCGAAGAAGCTGATTGCGCGGCCGTCGTCACCGACGTGCGTCAGAACCGCCGGCTGCGCCGGCTTGGCGAGGCCGCGTACCGGTTGCGCGAGCGAGCCGTCCTCGTGCAGCAAACGGAAATAGCGCCCGTCGAGCGTGAAATGCGTCGCGTCCTCGCGTGCGAGCACGGTGTTCGGCTGCGTGCCCGCGGCGACGAGGATCGTGCGCGCAGGCATCCGCGCCCGCGCCTGCTCGATCCATACGCCCTCGTCGGTCCGCGTCTGCACCGACACGCGAAGCGCCATGGCGTGACCGGCGTCGTCCACGTCGATCGCGAGCGGCGTCAGGCCCTCGGCGAAGCGGATGCCCTCCTCCAGCGCCTTGTCGACTTCCTCGTGATTAAGCGTGTACGACGGGCTGTCGATCAGGCGCTTGCGATAGGCGATCGTTGCGCCGCCCCACGCGCGCAACAGTTCGGCGAGTGCGGGTTCGCGATGCTCGGCCGCGGCCTGCGCGCGTTCGGCGCGGATTGCGTGCGCATGGGCGATGAATTCAGCGGCGATCGACGCCTCGTGCTCGCTCCACGCCGCTGCCACGCCGCCGCGGCCGCCGAGTGCGACGAGCGCCTCGTAGCGCGCGAGAAATTTCTCGACCTGCACCGGGTAATACGCGAGCGCCTCCGTTGCGGTATCGATGGCGGTGAGGCCGCCACCGATGACGACCACCGGCAGGCGCACCTGCATGTTGGCGATCGAATCGTCCTTTGCCGCACCGGTCAGTTGCAGCGCCATCAGGAAGTCGGACGCGGTGCGAACGCCGTGCGCAAGGCCATGCGGCAGGTCGAGGACCGTCGGCCGGCCGGCGCCCGCCGCCAGCGCGATATGGTCGAATCCCATCGCGAACGCGTCGTCGGCGTCGACCGTGCCGCCGAAACGCACGCCGCCGTACAGCGCATAGTTCGAACGCCGCTCCAGCAACAGGCGGATCACCTTGAGGAAGTTCTTGTCCCAGCGCACGGTGATGCCGTATTCGGCAACGCCGCCGAAACCCGCCATCACGCGATCGTCGAGCGGCTCGGTCAGCGACGCGAAATCCGCGACCGGCATGAACGGCACGCGCTCGCCCGAAGGACGCACGCCGGACAGCGCGGGATCGAGCGGCTCGATCTTGAGGCCGTCGATGGCGACGACCGTGTGGCCCTCGTTCAGCAGGTGGTGCGCGAGCGTGAATCCCGCGGGACCCTGCCCGACGACCAGCACGCGCTTGCCCGTCGCCTGCAGCGGCTTCGGACGGCGCAGGTCAAGCGGATTCCAGCGCGTCAGCAGCGAATAGATCTCGAAGCCGTACGGCAACGCGAGTACGTCCTTCAGCACGCGCGTTTCCGATTGAGGGATGTCGACCGGATCCTGCTTCTGGTAGATGCACGCCTTCATGCAGTCGTTGCAGATCCGGTGGCCGGTGGCGGCTACCATCGGATTGTCGACGCAGATCGTGGCAAGCGCGCCAAGCGCCCACCCTTCGGCACGCAGCTTGTGGAACTCGGATATGCGCTCCTCGAGCGGACAGCCGGCGAGCGTCACGCCAAAGACCGATTGCTTGTACGGATGGGCGGCTGCCTCATCGGGGGCATCGATGGCGGCGGGTCGCGCTCGCTTTTCGGGCAACCCATGCGCGCACGAGTCCTTGCCCTGTTCGTGGCACCAGATGCAGTAATGCGCCTGGTCGAGGCCGCCCGTGAGATCGGTTCCCGCGTCGGTGAGCGTGAAACCCGCGCGGCGACGCAATCCGGCGGCGTGCGGATGCTGGAGCATCGCCACGCCATCCTGCACGACCGACTCGACCGGAACGAGCCGAAGCGCGTCGAGCTTGCGCGGCGCGCGAAAGAGCACGCCGCCACGATGCGCCCGCCTGCCTACCTGCGCATGGGCGGCCCACGCCGCATAGCGCAGCGCGACGTCGAGCGCCGTCGCGTTCGCCGCTTCGTCCTGCTGCCATGAAATGACCGCACGTGCGAACGCGAGCTCGAACGAGGCTACGTCGCCGTGCGCACCGAGCAACGCGTCGATTGCGCCGCGAAGCGCACGGCCATCGAAGGACGCGGCGACGTCGGCCTTGTACGCGTTCATCGCCTTGCGCTGCACGAACTGGCGCTTCACGGAAAATAGCGGCGCGAGCTCGTGGTGACGCGCCTCGAGTGCGCGCACAGCGTCCTCGATGCCGAAGAGCTCGGCCAGGAAATCCTCGAGATGCGGTGCGATGTCGATCAGCAGCGCCGATTCGTCCTTGCCGGCGAGTGGCGCGGGCGCGGTCCGTGCCTCAAGGAGGCGCTCGGCCACGGTGGCGTCGGCACGCGCAAGATGCGCAATGAAGCGCTCGTCGATGCGCGCCGCGCCGTCGACCGTATAGAGGTCGGCGAACTCGAGGCCGTGGGCTAGTCGAAGCATGATGGGGTGACGGCGGTTGCGCGGCGCGGAGAAGTCCGCCGCAGGCAAATCCCGCATTTTATCGTTTCCGGTCGGTCGAGCCGCCGTTTGCTACCATCGGTTGCCGCGTCGCCCGTGGCCCCAGCCTGGTCCATCCCGGGGAGTCCGAATGGCACACCGCTTGACGAGTCTGCTGCTGATTGTGCTGTCCGCATGGGCGTCGAGCGCGCCGAACGCGGTCGCGCAGACGATCAAGGTCGGTGAGATCAACGAGTACAAGCAGTTTCCGGCGTTTCTCGAGCCCTATCGTAAAGGTATGGAGCTTGCAGTCGATGAAATCAATGGCGCCGGCGGCGTTCTCGGCAAAAAGATCGAAGTCGTGTCGCGCGACGACAACGGCGTTCCCGGCGACGCCGTGCGCGTCGCCGAGGAGCTGCTGACGCGCGAGCACGTCGCGTTGCTGACCGGGACCTTCGCCTCGAACATCGGGCTTGCGATCGCCGATCTCGCGAAGCGGCGCCACGTGCTCTTCATCGCGGCCGAGCCGCTGACCGACAAGATCGTGTGGGAGGACGGCAACAAGTACACGTTCAGGCTGCGCGCATCGACCTACATGCAGACGGCGATGCTCGTCCCCGGCGCGGTGAAGCTCGCCAAAAAGCGCTGGGCGATCGTGTATCCGAACTACGAGTACGGCCAGGCGGCGACGGCGACGTTCAAGGCGCAAATGCAGGCGCAGCAGGGTCCGGGACTCGAGTTCGTCGAGCAGGCGGTGCCGCTCGGCAAGATCGAGCCCGGGGCCGTGGTGCAGGCGCTGATCGACGCTGCGCCCGATGCGATCTTCTCGTCGCTCTTCGGCCCCGATCTCGCGCGCTTCGTTCGCGAGGGACGGCTGCGGGGTCTCTTCAATGGTCGGCCCGTGTTCAACCTGCTGGGCGGCGAGCCCGAGTACCTCGATCCGCTGAAGGACGAGGCGCCGATCGGCTGGTATGTAACCGGCTATCCGTGGTACGCGATCGACACGCCCGAGCACAAGCGCTTTCGCGACGCCTACCAGGCGAAGTTCAACGACTACCCGCGGCTCGGGTCGGTCGTCGGTTACAGCGCCGTGAAGTCCGCGGCGGCGGCGCTCGCGCGCGCCGGCTCGACCGACACCGAGAAGCTCGTCGCCGCGATGCAGAATCTCACGCTGGAAACACCGTTCGGCCAGGTCACGTACCGCGCAATCGACCATCAGTCGACGATGGGCGCGTATGTCGGGCGCACGGACGTGCGCGACGGCAAGGGCATCATGGTCGACTGGCGGTACGCAGACGGCAAGGACTACCTGCCGCCCGACGACGTGGTGCGGCGGCTGCGGCCCGCTCAGTAGTGATGCCACCCCCACGCTCGCTGCCCCCAAGGGGGTGCAGTCGGTCGCTTGGGGCGGCCCCGCGCACCTGACTGGCCCCTACGTGTCGTTCGCGTCGCTCGCTGTCCAGATCCTGAACGGCCTCGCGTCCGCCTCCTCGCTCTTCCTGCTCGCTGCCGGCCTCACGCTGATCTTCGGCGTCACGCGGATCGTCAACTTCGCCCACGGCTCGCTCTTCATGCTCGGCGCGTACGTCGCTTATTCGACGGCGACGGCATTCGGTGCCTACGCGGGCTCGCCGCTCGGCTTCTGGGCGGCATCGCTCGTCGCGGCACTCGCGGTCGCGCTGCTCGGCGCGCTGATCGAGGTGCTGCTCCTGAAGCGGCTCTATCCGGCGCCCGAGCTTCTGCAACTCACGGCGACGTTCGCAATCGTGCTGATCGCCGGCGATGCGGCGCTTGCATTGTGGGGGCCGGAGGACCGGCTCGGCCCGCGCGTTCCGGGCCTCGACGGTGCGCTTCCCTGGCTCGGACAGGCGATCCCCGAATACGATTTGTTGCTGCTCGTCGTCGGTCCGCTCGTGCTGATCGCGCTCACGTGGATCGTGCGGCGAACGCGCTTCGGCATGCTCGTGCGCGCCGCCTCCGAGCATCGCGTGCTCGCCGCTGCCCTTGGCGTCGACGAGCGCACGCTGTTCACCGCGGTATTCGCGCTCGGATCGTTTCTCGCCGGACTCGCCGGCGCGCTTGCGCTGCCACGCGAACCGGCGCATCTCGGCATGGATCTCGGCGTGATCGCCGATGCGTTCGTCGTGACGGTCCTCGGGGGATTGGGCTCGATTCCGGGCGCCTTCATCGCCGCGGTCATCATCGGCGTCACGAAGGCGATGTGCATCGCGGTGGGGACGATTCACGTCGGCGACGTTGCCGTCGCGTTGCCGAAGCTCACGCTGGTCATCGAGTTCGTGCTGATGGCACTCGTCCTGCTGGTCCGGCCCGCGGGGCTCTTCGGCACGCCGGCCAGCGTGCCGGCGACGACGGCCGTCGTGGCCGAGCGCGCGCTCGTGCAGCGACCGCACCGGCGCAGCATGATGGTCGCGGCGGTGCTCGTCGTCGCCGCATTGCTGCTGCCGCTCGCGCGCGATGCGTATCTGCTGGTACTCGCCACCGACATTTTCATCGCGGCACTTTTCACGGCCAGCCTGCAGCTGATCGTTGCGCGCGGCGGCATGACGTCGTTCGGGCACGCCGCGTACTTCGGCGTCGGGGCCTACGCGACCTGCCTGGCCGCGACGCACGGGTGGCCCTTCCCGCTTGCGCTCGTCGCTGCGCCGATGGTGGCAGCCCTTGCGGCATTCGTATTCGGCGCGCTGGCCGTGCGCATGTCGGGCATCTATCTCGCGATGCTCACGCTCGCCTTCGCGCAGATTCTGTGGTCGGTTGCCATTCAGTGGGATACGCTCACCGGCGGCTCGAACGGAATCACCGGCGCGTGGCCGCCGGAGTGGCTCGGCGAGCGGACACGCTATTTCCTGTTCGTGCTGATCGTCGCCGGCGCGGCACTCGTCGCATTGGCGGGGATTGCCTTCACGCCGTTCGGCTACGCGCTGCGCGGGTCGCGAGATTCGCCGCTGCGTGCCGCGGCGCTCGGGATCGACGTTCGCGCACGGCGCATGAAGGGCCTCGTGCTCGCCGGCGCGTTTGCGGGGCTCGCGGGCGCGCTCTTCGCGTTCTCGAAGGGCGGCGTCGCGCCCGATGCGCTGTCGATCCCGCGCTCGGTCGACGCGCTCGTGATGCTGCTGCTGGGCGGCCAGAACGCGCTCTTCGGGCCGCTGCTCGGCGCGACGGCATTCACGTGGCTTTCCGACGTGCTGGGCCGCTACACCGAATACTGGCGTGCATGCGTCGGCGTGGCGATCCTGCTGATCGTCAGCGTGTTTCCCAACGGCATCGGCGGTGGGCTGCTTCGCCTGCGGACGCGCCCGGCCCGATGATCGCGCCGCTGCTCGAGGTGTCGGCGGTCAGCAAGTCGTTCGACGGCGTCGATGCGGTGCGCAACGTGTCCTTCTCCGTGGCCGCCGGCGAGGTCGTGGCAATGATCGGCCCGAACGGCGCCGGCAAGACGACGCTTTTCAACCTGATCCACGGCGAGCTCGTTTCGGACCGCGGAGACGTGGTGTTCGACGGGCGCTCGCTGGTCGGCCAGGCCACGCACGCGATCGCGCGTGCAGGCATCGGGCGCACGTTCCAGGTGGCCGCGATGTTCGCGTCGATGACGGTGCGCGAGAGCATGGCACTGGCACTCGCGGCGCACGCCGAACGCGACGCCGCGGTGATGTCGAGGTTGCTGCCGGCCGTGTCGGCCCCGGCCGACGCGTTGCTCGCCCGGCTGCGCATCGGCGATCTTCGCGACGCCCATTGCGCAGGGCTTGCGTACGGCGATGCCAAACGGGTCGAGCTCGCGATGGCGCTTGCCGGTGCGCCGGGATTGTTGCTGATGGACGAGCCGACGGCCGGCATGACGCCACGCTCGCGGCGCGACCTGATGCAGCTCGTCGTCGATCTCGCGCGTGCCGACGGCAGGACCGTCCTGTTCACCGAGCACGACATGGACATCGTGTTCGGCTTCGCCGAGCGCATTATCGTCCTCGACCGCGGCGAAATCATTGCCGAGGGAACACCGCAGGCAATACGCGAGAATCGCGACGTGCAGGCCGCGTATCTGGGAACGTGAATGGAGCAAGGAGATGGCACTTGAATTCAATTACGAATCGCTGACGCCGACAGCGTTCCTGCGCCGCGCCGCCTACGTCTTCGGCGATCGCGTCGGCATCGTCGACGCCGACACGCGCTTCACGTACGTCGCGTTTTACGAGCGATGCCGGCGCATGGCCGGGGTTCTGCGCGCCATGGGCGTCGCGGCGGGCGATCGCGTCGCGGTGCTGGCGCCGAACACGCACGTGCTGCTCGCCGCGCATTACGCGGTTCCGTTCGCGGGTGCCGTGCTCGTCGCGCTCAATACGCGCATCACGCCGGCCGACATCGCGTACATCCTTCGTCACGCGGGCGTCTCGGTACTGATCTACGACGACGACTTCCGTTCCACGGCCGAGCAGGCGCTCGCCGAAGCCGCAATCGACATCAGGTCGCTCCGCGCCGGCGGCAGCAACGACGAGCTCGAGCTCGCGATCGCCAATGCCGAAGCCTTGGAACAGAAGGTCGCCGACGAGCGCGGACTGCTTGCGATCAACTACACGAGCGGCACGACGGCACGGCCCAAGGGCGTGATGTATCACCATCGTGGCGCCTATCTGCAGGCGCTGGCGATGGCGATGCAGATGGGGATCACGAGCGATTCCGTCTATCTTTGGACGTTGCCGATGTTCCATTGCAACGGCTGGTGCTTTCCCTGGGCGGTGACCGCGATGGGCGGCGTCCATCTGTGCCTGCGCAAGCTCGAGCCGGCGACGATCTGGCGGCACCTGCGCGAATCGGGCGTCACGCACCTTTGCGGCGCGCCTACGGTGCTCACGATGATCGCCTGGGATGCCGCCGCAGCTCCGGTGGAACGTGTGGCGCGCATCGCTACCGGTGGTGCGCCGCCAACACCGGCGCTACTCGAACGGATGGCCGCGCTCGGCCTCGACGTCACGCATCTGTACGGGTTGACTGAAACCTACGGACCCGCGGGCATCTGCGAATGGCGCAGCGAATGGAACGGCCTGCGCATCGAGCAGCAGGCGCGGCTCAAGGCTCGCCAGGGAGTGGCGAACGCGATCGGCGAGACGATTCGTGTCGTCGACGCAGACGGTCGCGACGTGCCGGCCGATGCGACGACAATGGGCGAGATCGCCATTCGCGGCAACAACGTGATGCTCGGCTATTACGAGGACGACGCGGCGACGCGCAAGGCGTGCCCGGACGGCTGGTTTCGCACGGGCGACCTCGGCGTGCTTCACCCCGACGGCTACGTCGAGCTCCGCGACCGGGCGAAGGACATCATCATTTCGGGCGGCGAAAACATCTCGTCCGTCGAGGTCGAGCAGGCGCTGACGCAGCATCCCGCGGTGCTCGAAGTGGCCGTCGTCGCGGCACCCGACGACAAGTGGGGCGAAGTGCCGGTTGCTTTCGTGACGCTCAAGGAAGGTGAAGACGCGAGCGGCGACGAATTGATCGAGCACGCGCGGGGGCGTCTTGCACGCTTCAAGCTGCCGAAGCGCGTCGTGTTCGGCGTGCTGCCGAAAACGTCGACGGGGAAGGTCCGGAAGTCGGCATTGCGCGAACGGCTGCGAAGCGGCGCCGACGCATCGGGCAGGAGCTAGGATGACACGGCCCCCACGCTCGCTGCGCTCGCTGCCCCCCGGGGGGGCGGGTCAGTCGTTCGGGGCGGCCCTTCACGACTGACATGACGATCGATTTCGAAATCCCACCCGAGCTTGCCGGGCTGCAGGCGCGCATTCGCCGCTTCATCGCCGACGAGATCATTCCGCTCGAATCGGACGCGCGACGCACGCGCCACGGGCCGAGCGAGGAATTGCGCCGCGAGCTCATCGACAAGGCACGCGAAGCCGGCCTCCTCGCGCCGCACGTGGCGAAGGAATACGGCGGCCTCGCGCTCACGCATGTGGGACGCGCCATCGCGTTCGAGGAGGCCGGCTACTCGCCACTCGGACCGGTCGCGCTCAATGTGTTTGCGCCCGATGAAGGCAACATGCATCTGCTCGAGGCCGTCGCCACGCCCGCCCAGAAGGAGCGCTGGCTGCGCCCCCTCGCCGCCGGCACGATCCGCTCGTGCTTCTGCATGACGGAGCCGGCACCGGGTGCGGGGTCCGACCCGTCGATGCTGATGTCGACCGCCACGCGCGACGGCGGCGACTACGTGATCAACGGCGCCAAGTGGTTCATCACCGGGGCCGACGGTGCGGCCTTCGCGATCATCATGGCGAAGGCCGACGACGCCGGTGCGACGATGTTCCTGTGCGACATGAATACGGCGGGCATCATCGTCGAACGCGCCATGGATGCGCTCGACGAATGCTTTCCGGGCGGGCACGCGGTCGTGCGCTTCGACGGCCTGCGCGTGCCGGCCGACGCGGTGCTCGGCGAAGTTGGCAAGGGGTTTCGCTACGCGCAGGTGCGTTTGTCGCCCGCGCGACTCACGCACTGCATGCGCTGGCTCGGCGCCGTGCGGCGCGCGCACGACGTTGCGGTGGATTACGCGAAGCGCAGGCACGCGTTCGGCAAGCGCATCGGCGACCATGAAGGTGTCGGTTTCATGCTCGCCGACAACGAAATGGACATGCACGCCGCGCGTCTAACGATCTGGCACTGCGCGTGGCTCCTCGATCGCGGCGAGCTCGCGTTGCACGAGTCGAGCCGCGCCAAGGTGATCGTATCGGAAGCGGCATGGCGTGTTGCCGACCGCTGCGTGCAGGTCCTCGGCGGACAGGGCGTGACGAACGAAACGGTGGTTGCACGAATCTTCGCCGACCTGCGGGCGTTCCGGATTTACGACGGGCCGTCGGAGGTTCACCGCTACAGTATCGCGCGGCGGATTCTGCGCGACGCGCCGCGTCGCGCCGGCGGCCCACCCGCAGCGCATTGAACGACGTGACGGCAAGCGACGTTGCGGGAGCCGACACACTGGCCGCGTGGCTGCGCGCGGAGACGGGTGCAGACGACGTGCGCGTGACACGCTTCGAGCGCCTGCGCGGAGGTGCGATCCAGCACAACTACCTGCTCGATGTCGATATCCGGGGCGGCGGCTGGCAGGGCAGGCAGTCGTGGGTCCTGCGCACGAACGCCCGCTCACGCGTCGATGCCAGCGCAAGCCGGGCGTCGGAGTACGAGGTGCTGCGCACTGCATACGCGGCCGGCGTGCATGCGCCGAAGCCGCTGTTTCTCTGCACCGATCCTGCCGTGCTCGGCAGCGAGTTCTTCGTCATGGAGCGCCTGTCCGGTGTCGCGGCCGGGCATCGCATCACGCGCGACGCGGCACTCGTTCCCGATCCGCCGGCGCTCGCGTATGAGCTCGGTGCCAATCTCGCCAAACTTCATGCGATCCGGCCGTCGCCCAGGTCTTCCGCTACGAACGGAAGAGGCAGTTCGGGCAATCCGGCGCTCGAAGGCATCGCGACCTATCGCGCCTGGCTCGACCGGCTCGACGGCGCGTATCCGATCCTCGAATGGGGCCTGCGCTGGTGCGAGCGGCACGCGCCGTCGACGTACGAGGTCACGTTCGTGCATCGCGATTACCGGACCGGCAATTATCTCGTCGACGGCGGCAAGCTCGCCGGCGTGCTCGACTGGGAGTTCGCGGGATGGGGAGATCCGCGCGAGGACCTCGGCTGGTTCACGGCGCGCTGCTGGCGCTTCGCGCGACGCGATCTCGAAGCGGGCGGCATCGCGGCGCTGGAGCCGTTCATCGCGGGCTATGCATCGGTTGCCGGCCACGGCATCTCGCGCGACGATCTGGATTACTGGCAGACGATGGCGCATCTGCGCTGGGCGCTCATCGCGCTGCAGCAGGCGCAGCGCCATCGCGACGAGCGTTCGCTCGAGCTCGCGCTGACCGGGCGCATCGTCGACGAACTCGAATACGAGGTGCTGCAATTGACGCAACGCAGAAAATGACTCGGGAAGCGAATCCGCAGTCCACCTCCGGATCAAGCCGTCGCAACGACGTGCCGGACGCGGCCGCGCTTCTCGCAACGGCACGCGAGACGCTCGCAAGCGAGTTGCTGCCCGCCCTCTCCGGAGAGCTGCGCTATCGCGGGCTGATGGTCGCGAACGCGCTCGCCATCGCTGCACGCGAAATGGCGAGTGGCCACGATGCGATCCGTCGCGAGATCGAGCTGCTGCGGCCGCTCGCGGCACAGCCGGTACCGCCGAGCGATGCCGGCAGCGACGACGTGCAGGCGCTGCGGCGTAGGGTTGCGGCCGCGATCCGCGATGGCCGCTTCGACGACGACGTGCATGCGAAGACGCTCCTCGCCGCGCTCGACGAAATCGCCGTGCAGCGGCTCGCGATCTCGAACCCCAAGGCGTTGCGCTGAAACGAAAGGAGTGACGTGGATCTCTCGCTCGCAGGACGCCACGCCCTCGTCACCGGCGCCAACGGCAGTCTCGGCGGCCACTTCGCGCGAACGCTGGCCAAAGCGGGCGCGAACGTCACGATGACGGCGCGTGGCGTCGATGCGCTCGATCCGCTCGTCGACGAAATCGCGAAGCTCGGCCGGCGTGCCGTACCGCTCGCGCTCGACGTCACCGACGCCGCCAGTGTCGCGCGGACGTTCGACCATGCCGCGCACGCGCTTGGTGCAATCACTGTCGTCGTCAACAACGCGGGCATCGCGATCACCAAGCCGTTGCTCGACCACACCGAGGACGACTGGCTGCGCGTCATCGACGTCAACCTCAACGGCGCGTGGCGCGTCGCGCAGGCGGCGGCACGCCACATGGTCGCGCACGGCGCCGGTGGCAGCATCGTCAACGTCGCGTCGATCCTTGGCCTGCGCGTCGCGGCACAGGTGCCGAGCTACGCAGCGTCGAAGGCGGCGCTGATCCAGTTGACGAAGGCGATGGCGCTCGAGCTCGCACGCCATCGAATTCGCGTCAACGCGCTCGCACCCGGCTATGTCGAGACGGCGATGAACCACGACTTTTTCGCGAGCGACGCCGGGCAGGCAATGATCAAGCGCGTCCCGCAGCGGCGCATCGGCATGCCCGACGAGCTCGACGGCGCGCTTCTGCTGCTCGCCTCGGACGCGGGTTCCTACATGACCGGCAGCGTCGTCACCGTCGACGGCGGCCACGTCGCGAGCTCGCTGTAGGCGCTGCGCGAGTGCCGGCTTCGCGCCTGTGCCGTGCTTCGCGCCTTGACGATTTTTTCAGACCGGTCTAGACTAGTCTACTGCCGGAGACTTCAAAAATGAACGAGATCGGATCCTACGAGGCCAAGACGCACCTGCCGGCCTTGCTCGAGCGCGTCGAACGAGGTGAGCGCTTCGTCATCACCCGGCACGGACGACCTGTCGCCGAGCTCGGCCCGGTCGCCAGGCGGGACCCGCAGACGATCCACGCCGCCGTGACCGCAATCGACCGGCTCCGGAATCGACTGGCGAAACGCGGCGTTACGCTGCGCGACGCGCTGGGCAATCCGGAGCGCATTCGCGACGGCCTTCATGAAGGGCACCACTACTGATGGGGCTGGTGCTCGACGCGTCCATTGCGCTCGCCTGGTTCCTGCCAGACGAGACGAGCGCCTCGGCGCGCGAACTGCTCGTTCGGCTCGAGCAGGAAGACGCTTGGGCACCGTCGATCTGGCAGCTCGAGATTGCCAATGCGCTGGTCATGGCGGAGCGACGCAAGCGGATCTCCGAATCGAATCGCAAGGAATTTCTCGAGCATCTCGCGGTGCTGCCCGTTTCTCTCGACCAGCCTCATACGGCCGCCGGTCTGCCCGCGCTCAGTGAAATTTGCCGCACGTATGCCTTGAGCATCTACGACGCGTGCTACCTGCAGCTCGCGCAATCACGGCGCGTCGCGCTCGCGACGTTCGATCGTGAGCTGCGGGCGGCCGCCGCCCGCTCTGGCGTGGCAACGCTGCCCTAAACGCCGCGCAGCCGGCGCAATCCGTCGTCGAGATCGTCGATCAGGTCCTGCGGGTGTTCGAGGCCGATCGCGAGGCGCAGCATCGGGCCGCCAGCGTCCCAGGACGTCGCCGTTCGCGCGCGCTCGGGCCACGTCGGAATGATCAGGCTTTCGAAGCCACCCCAGCTCCAGCCCATGCCGAAGAGGCGCATGCCGTCGAGCATCGCCGCGATGCGTGCGCGATCGGCCGGTTCGAGCACCACGCCGAACAGTCCCGACGCGCCATGGAAGTCGCGCGCCCACAGCGCGTGGCCGCGATCCTCCGGCAGTGCCGGGTAGAGCACCTCGCGCACTTCGGGTTGTTGCGCAAGCCAGCGTGCAACCTCCATCGCGCTCGCGGCGTGGCGTGCAAGACGCACGGCCAGCGTGCGCAGGCCGCGCAGGCCGAGGAAGCAGTCGTCGGACGACGCCGTGATGCCCATGTCGGTCCACAGCCGCGCAAGCGGCGGGTACGCTTCGGCGCTGGCGATCACGGCGCCGAGGAGCACATCGGAGTGGCCGCCGATGTACTTGGTCACCGCGTGCACCGACACGTCGACGCCGTGGTCGAACGACCGGAACCCGAGTGGCGTCGCCCACGTGTTGTCGAGAATCACGCGCGCACCGCGTGCATGCGCAACCGCGGCGATCGCCGGGATGTCCTGCACCTCGAACGTGAGCGAGCCGGGCGACTCGGTGAACACGAGTGTGGTGCGCGGCCGGAACTCGCGTGCAATTTCGGCACCGAGCAGCGGATCGTAGTAGCTGACGTCGATGCCGAGCCGGCGCAGGTGGTTGTCACAGAAACGCCGCGTCGGCCCGTAGACGGCATCGGTCACCAGCACGTGGTCGCCGGGCTTCGCGAGCGCGAGCAGCGGAAACGTCGTGGCGGCAAGCCCCGACGGCACGATGAGTGCTGCATGTCCGCCTTCGAGGGCGGCCAGTGCGCGTGCGAGGTCGCTGACCGTCGGCAGGCCGTGCAGCCCGTATGCGAGGTCCGGGAATTCGCCGCGCGCCGCCTGCTCGAGCTCGGCGACCGTCCGAAACAGGATGGTCGACGCGCGGAACACGGGTGTATTGACGGCGCCCAGGAAACGCCGCGGATCGCGTCCGAGATGCGCAACCTCGGTGGCGATGCGATAACGCGAACCGCCGGTCATGGGGCCTTTCCATCGGAGAGCGCTGCGATGATCGTGGCAACCTGTGCGTCGACGCTCTGCGTGATGTCGACGTCGATCGCGTCGCTGGGCGCCTCGAGCGTCGCGAACTGGCTTTCAAGCAACGCCGCCGGCATGTAGCGATGGTGACGGCTCGCGAGCCGCGCCGCGATCGTCTGCGCATCGCCGCGCAGATAGACGAAGCGCACGTCGCCCGCCTGCGCGAGCCGGTCGCGATAGCGCTGCTTCAACGCCGAGCAGGCGAGCACCACGTTCGTGCCCTCGGCGCGGGCACGGCGAAGCTCGTCGACGACGCGGTCCAGCCATGGCCAGCGGTCGTCGTCGGTGAGCGGAATGCCCGCGGCCATCTTGGCGACATTGTGCGGCGAATGCAGGTCGTCGGCGTCGATCAGCCGCCAGCCGAGTGCCGCAGCGAGGGCGACGCCGACGGTCGACTTCCCGGAACCGGAAACGCCCATGAGCACGACGATCATCGCGCGCTCACCGCTTGCCCGATTCTCCGGCCGAGACCGACGATGCCTGGGTTCATTTCATCCTCCAACGCGATGCTACCGAAACGCCGGCGTCACCGCCAACGCCGCCCTGCCGTCATTCAACCCGGCGCGACGCAATGAGCGCCGCGACCACGATGAGCACGCCACCTCCCATCGTGCGCGCATCCGGCTTCTCGCCCAGCAGCCATGCCGCCAGCGCAATGCCGTAAACCGGTTCGAGCGACGCCACGACGCTCGCCGAATGCGCCGAAACGCGCCGCATGCTGGCAATGAACAGCGTATGCGCAAGGCCCGTGCAAACGACGCCGAGCACGAGCAGCAGTGCGGCGTCTGCGAATCGCGGCCACGCCGCCGGGCGATCGGCGAGCGCGACGATCGGCAGCAGGCAGACGCCGGCGGCAAGGTTTTGCCACATCGCGATGCGCGCGGCCGATCCCCCGGCGACGAGCCGGCGGTTGCGCACGACGAGGAGCGCGAACGTCACGCCCGAGACGAGCGCGATTGCAAGACCGCGCATTCCAGCGCCCGACCATGAAAGATGGGCGGCTAGCATTGCGAGACCCAGCGCGGCGAGCAGCGCGGTTGCATATTCGCCGCCGCTCGCGCGCCTGCCCCGCTCGAGCAGCAGCACGAACACCGGAAAGCTTGCATAGCCGAACAGCGCGATCGCGACGCTCGCGATCTGCACTGCGGCGAAGAAGCTTACCCAGTGCAGCGCAAGCAGCGGACCGTTCACCAGCAGCGCGCGCTCGGGCCGGCCGAGCGGCCGGTGCCGCATCCAGACGAGCAGCGCGAGCGTCGCCGCGGCAATGACCGTGCGTCCGAGGACAATGGCGACAGGAGAAAGCGCGATCCATTTGCCGAAGAGGGCCGCGAACCCGAACAGCGCCACCGCGACGTGCAGCGCAAGCAGCGCCGACGTGCGGCCCGCGCCTATCGGCACCTCGAGCGCTGCCTCATAGTGCCATGGCCGTGCGCGGCAGCCCCGGCGACTCGTCGCGCCGCTGCAATTCGGGATGGACCTCGAGCCACGCACGCACGCACTGCTGTCCATGGCGGTAACCGACGTCGACCATCGTGTAGATCCGGTGCCAGTCGAGGAATCCGAATTCGCGCATCGGTGGATTGACGTACAGGTCGCTGCCGTCACGAAGCTCGTTGCGTCCGCTGCCACCGCCCAGCAGCGTCGATTTGATCAGAAGGCTCGGCAGCGTCGGCAACGCGTATCGGCCGCGCCGCGACAGGCGCGAGCGCAGATAGGCGAGCGGCGACGGGAATTCGGCGGCGTCGATCGAATATTCGACCTTGACCGTCGCCTCGACGGCGATCGTATTGCCACCGATGAAGCGCTTCATCACCCCGACCGGCAGGTTGTCGAGGACGCCACCGTCGACGTAGAGCTGGCCGTTGGAGACCATCGGCGGCAACATGCCCGGCAACGCGGCACTCGCCTGCATCGCTTCCCACAGCCTGCCCGCATGATGCACGTGCACGCGGCTTTCGGACAGGTTGCTCGACACGCAGAAGTACGGCTGCCACAAATCCTCGATGTCGACGTCGCCGATGTAGTGATGCAGCGTGCGCGCGAACTTCTTTCCGGAAAGCAGCGAGAACACGGGCACCGTGACGTCGTCGAGCGGCCGATCGTCGACGAACGCGTGCTTGCACGACTGCAGGATCTCCTCGTCCATCCAGTCGAGGGCGACGAGCGCGCCGATGATGGCGCCGACGCTGGTGCCGCCCACCGCATCGATCGGGACGCCCGCCTCGCGGATCGCGCGTATTACGCCGATCTGCGCAAGGCCGCGTGCGCCGCCCCCGCCAAGCACCAGCGTCACGGCATTGCCGGACAGCAGTCGCGCCAGCCGGTGGAAATCGCGGTTGCCCTCCCACGCGACGTGCGAATGCCGGTATCCGGTGCGCGGCGCGAGCCATGCCGCCGTTCCCGCAGGCGGAACACGGCGGTTTGCGTGCAGCAGGACGAGATCCCTTTGCGTGAGCGATGCCCCGGGTGCGGCGCCGCTCAGCGCTTCCTCGATCGCGCTCAACGCGGGCGATTGCGCTGCGTCGGCGACGAACAGGATGCGATCGGCATGTGCGACGCACTTGCGCGTCCATCCGGTGCATTCGGCGTCGGCCTCGCAAATCACGAACCGGCGCGCGTGCTCTGCCTCGTCGAGAAGCCGGTCGAGATGCCGCTCGCTCGTCGCTGCGTGTGCCGGCCCGGCGCGGGATGCCGCCAGGCGCGCATGGGCCACCGGTGAGTCGAGATACAGCGTGCTGCCGAAGCGCAGCAGCGCGAGCTCGAGCCGGCGCCCGAATTCGGCGACGCGCACGCCGCTTCCGAGGGGCACGAGCGCAATGTTGCGCACCTTCGGGACGAAGGTGGTGCCCTGGCGCAGCGTGCGCAGCGCGAATCGCGCGATGTTGAGGCCCGCTTCCGGATACCGGCGCAGCATCGCGTCGTAATCGTCGCGACCGAGACGGGCGAGCACCGCATCGCGCAAGACGACGACATCGGCCGCGCGCGTGTCGCCGGTCAAAAGCGAAAGCTCGCCGACGCAATCGCCGCTCGACAAATGGGCAACGAGGCGCCGGTCGCCGTAACGGTCATGCGTCCAGACCTCGAGCCGCCCGGTGACGACGAAATGCATGCAGTCCGATGCTTCGCCTTGCCGGTACAGGAGCGTCCCGCTGGCGACGAGCTCGCGCTGCAATCGAGCGGCGAATGCGGTGAGCTCCGGGTCGGGCAACGGACCGAGAAAGCGTGGCAGCAGCGATCGCAGATCCTGGATGAATTCGTCGTCCATCGACCCGCTACGCCTGCGTGGCGGCATCGGATGGCGCGTGCGACCGCGCGCCGTCGGCGTGGGACAGCGATGCGGCTGCGCTGCCCGCCGTCTCGATATCGGGTCTTTCGAATCCAGCCCCCGCCAGGCACCGCGCGGCGTCGGAGACGATGATCGCGCCGTCCTCGCATCCGCGCAGCAAGCCGAAGAGCGTCCTGATTGCGTCTCCGAACACGTCGTACGACAGCTTCGACGTCTCGACGATGCCGCCGATCACGCTGCCGGCATGCACGGCGATTCGTGCATCGAGGACGAACGCGCCGTGGGCGCGCCGCGACTCGGCAAGGTCGCGCAGGAACTCGCGGGCACTCGACGCGGCGCGGATGCCGGCCGCGACGTCACCCGGCGCCGACACCGGCAACCCGCCGATGGCGATATAGACATCGCCCATCGTCTTGAGCTTTTCCATGCCGAAGCGATCGGCGATCGCGTCGAATGCCTTGAAGCAGTGCATCAGGTGCGCCAGCGCCTCGTCCTCGGGCGAGGATTGCAGCATGCGCGAGAAGTGCCGCAGCTCGATGCCGAGCAGGACGACACGCTCGAAACGCGCTGGCCGTATGCCACCCGGCATCGCCATTTGCGCTGCCAATCCCGATGGGAGCAGATTGAACAGCAACCGGTCGGAGCGAAGCTTCTCGATTTCGAGCGACGCGGTGCGCTCGCGCAATTCGGCCTCGGATCGCAGCAGCAGCGCGCTGCGATTGCGGGCCGAATAGGCAAACGCCATGAAATAGACGAACGTGAACGCCGAGCTCACGATGTCGACGGCGATCGTGTCGACGAACGCAGTATTGACGGGAAAGAACACGGCGTAGGCGACGATGCCGGCCGCGACGGCCGCAGCACTCAGCAACGATTGCCGCGGGCCATCCACCGAAAGCGCGCTCGCCAGCGCCACCGTGATCAGCACGAACGTGGGAAATGGACCGAACCCGATCGAGTGCACGACCACGCCGACGGCGAACGAGTCGAACACGAACGTTCGCAGCTCGATCGCGCGCCGATTCTGCGGGTACTTGCGTGCCACATGGTGGACCACGTGCGGATAGACGACGAGAACGAGCACGAGGCCGTAATAGAACGCGCCGAACCGATCGCGGTGCCATGCGTACAGCGTTGCGACGATGACCATGAAGGCCGTCCCGACGATCCGCATCGGGTAGAACAGCGCAAAGCGGTCGAGCAGCAGTTTCATGATCCGGGCCGGGTGCGAAGAGCGTGGAGGAGGACGGCGGCGATGTCAAATTGCGCGCGGATGGCATCCTTCGGTACGATCCACGCGCGAATGGGCAGGCCGTCGATCGACGCCCCGCGACCCGCGAACCGTCGCCCCTCGCGCCAACACAACGGAGCCCGCATGATGCACGCACGTCGAATCTTCCGGTGGTTCGCCGGCCAGACGTGGACGAACGAGGACTACAGCGGCGACTATCTCGGCGGCTATTCGATCACCAACACGAACTGCTTTCCTGCAAACGGGAACGGCATCGAGGAAGTGGCCGCCCTCCTGGCGGTCGCGCAGAACGGGAGCGCCATGTCGATCACGGCCACGACATCGGTCGCGACCTGCACATTCGGCGGGACGTATTCGCAAACCGGCAAGCTTGGCCAGGTCAACGGCAACTATTCGTGCACGAGCGGCGTCCAGGGCTCGTTCGCGCTCGTGGAGATGACGCCGACGATCAGCGGATTCACGGGGCGGATCGTCGGGCAGAACCAGTTCTGCGATTTCGCAGGCGCGCTCGGCGGCATCCGCCGCGCGCAATGAGCGCATCTTCGGGCTGCTAGAATCGGAACACGCCGCACGGGGCCGGCGGTGTCGCCGTCTTCGCGCCGCGACAGCCACGCACGCACACAACAACTTTGCCGGGGAGAATTGCGATGCCCGCGTCCGCCGTTGCCGCCGATATCCTCGCCGCGGTCCGCAAATCGCCCGGCAACCGGGTGAAGGTGGCCGTGTCGGACATCGACGGCATCCTGCGCGGCAAGTACCTGCACAAGGACAAGTTCGAGTCGGCGCTCGAGGCGGGCTTCGGCTTCTGCGACGTCGTCTACGGCTGGGATTGCCACGACCAGTGCTACGACAACACGACGTACACCGGGTGGCACAAGGGCTTTCCCGATGCCCTCGCGCGAATCGACGTCGGCACGCATCGCAAGGTGCCCTGGGACGACGGCGTGGATTTCTTCCTCGGCGAATTTGTGATCCGGAAGGACGGCCGCGACGCACCGTTCCCGCTCGACGGCAGGCAGGTGCTGAAGCGCGTGTTGAAGCGCGCCGAAAAGCTCGGCGTCGTGCCGATGTGCGGGCTCGAGTTCGAATGGTTCAACTTCATCGAGACGCCGCAATCGTGGGCGGACAAGCAGGGGGTCGGCCCCACGCCGCTGACGCCGGGCATGTTCGGCTACTCGCTGCTGCGCGCGAACCATTCGCGCGACTATTTCAAGGCGCTGGCGGAAGAAATGGCCGCGTTCGGCGTGCCGATCGAGGGGCTGCACACCGAGACCGGCCCGGGTGTGTTCGAAGCCGCGATCATGTTTTCCGAAGCGCTCGAAGCCGCCGACCGTGGACTGCTGTTCAAGGCCGGCGCGAAGGAGATCGCCGCCCGCTTCGGCATCATGCCGAGCTTCATGGCGAAATGGAGCCAGCAGTATCCGGGATGCTCCGGGCACTGCCATCAATCCCTGTCCGACGGAAAGAAGAATCTGTTCCACGACGCGAAGAGCCGCAGTGGCATGAGCAAGCTCTTCGAAAGCTATCTCGCCGGGCAGCTTGCGACGCTGCTCGAATTCGCGCCGATGCTGTGGCCGACGATCAACAGCTACAAGCGCCTCGTCGACGGCTTCTGGGCACCGGTCAAGCCGACCTGGGGCCTCGACAATCGCACTGCGAGCTTCCGCGTGATCGCCGGTTCGCCAAAGTCGACGCGCCTCGAAACGCGCGCGCCCGGCGCCGACGTCAATGCCTACCTGGCGGTTGCCGCCTGCATTGCCGCGGGGCTCGACGGCATCGAGCGCAAGCTGGCGCTGACCACGCCGCCGATCGAAGGCACCAACCGCGGCGGCGAGGACATCCCGCGGGCGCCGCGCACGCTGATCGAAACGACGCGCGTCTTTCGCCAATCGGAGCGCGCGCGCGACTGGTTCGGCGACGATTTCGTCGACCATTTCGCTGCGACCCGCGAATGGGAGTGGCGGCAATGGCAGGATGCCGTCACCGATTGGGAACGCAAGCGCTATTTCGAGATCATCTGAGCGCGCGACACTCATGAGCCAGCATCGCTTCGCCTTTCCGACACCGATCGTGTTCGGCCCCGGCGCACGCCGTGAAGTCGCGGCACACCTCATCGCCGCGGGATGCGCGCGGCCGCTGGTCGTTACCGATCGCGGCCTTGCCGCGCTGCCGGTTTTCGCCGCGTTCCAGCGCGAGCTTGCAGGCGTCGAGCACGCCGTCTTTTCCGGCATCTGGGGCAACCCGCTGCGAAGCCAGGTGATGGAAGGTGCGCGCGCGTATCGCGCGCATGCCGCCGACAGCATCATCGGTATCGGCGGAGGTGCCGCGCTCGACGTCGCGAAGGCGGTTGCGGTGATGGCGACGCATCCGGGCGACATTCTCGAGTACGCGTGGGATCATCCGCAGGTGCGGCCGATCAGCGAGCCGCTGCCCCATTTCGTCGCCGTTCCGACGACGGCCGGAACGGGCTCGGAGGTGGGACGCTCGTCGGTGATCGGCGACGACGTGACGCACATCAAGAAGATCGTGTTCTCGCCGGCGCTGCTCGCGAAGGCCGTGTTTGCCGATCCCGAGCTGACGCTCGACCTGCCGCCGGCGATCACCGCCGCAACGGGCATGGATGCGCTGACGCACAATGTCGAATCGTATCTGTCACCCGCCTGGCATCCGCTGTGCGACGGGATCGCCGTCGAGGGCGTGCGCATCGCGGCACGCGCGTTGCCGGCGGCCGTTGCGAACGGACACGATGTGGCCGCGCGCGGCGACATGCTGATGTGCTCGATGATGGGCGCGATCGCGTTTCAGAAGGACCTCGGCGCCGTGCATTCCTGCGCGCACGCGCTGTCCACGGTGGCCGACCTGCATCACGGGCTCGCGAACGGCATCATGATCGACCACGTGATGCGCTTCAACCTGCCGGCGGCCGCTGCGAAGCTCGCCGAGCTCGCCCGCGTCGCACGAGTGCCGGGTGGCGAGCGCGGCAGCGACGAAGCACGCGCGCACGCGTTCGTCGACTGGCTCGCGCGATTGAAGCGGCAACTGGGCATTCCGGCTTCGTTGTCGGACTACGCCGGCGCACGACGCGTGGGCATGGACGACATCGCGAAGCTGACCGAGGTCGCGGTGGCCGACATCTGCCACCAGACCAATCCGCGGCCGTGCACGGCCGACGACTTCCGGCGCATTTTCGCCGACGCGATGTAGGAACGCATGGCTGCACCTCTCCTGATAGGCGTCTCGGCACGTATCCATCATCCGAGCGACAACGTCGTGAAGCTCGGCGGCGTCTACACGAAGACACTGCATTACCTCGAGCAGTCGGTCACGCACTGGGTGATGTCGAAGAACGTGCTGGTGATGATGATCCCGGCCATCGAGAGCGAGGGCATGATCCAGCGCAGCGAGATGAGGCTTTACCACTACGCCGAGGCGCTCGACGGCCTGGTGCTGCAGGGCGGCGCCGACATTGCGCCGCCGAGCTACGGCGAAGCGCCGCGCGACCCGGCGTGGGCCGGCGACCGCGTGCGCGATCGCTACGAGATCGAGCTCTTCGAGGCATTCGTCGGCAAGGGCAAGCCGGTGCTCGGCATCTGCCGCGGCTGTCAGCTCATCAACGTCGCCTTCGGCGGCACGCTGTACCAGGACATCGCGACGCAGGTGCCCGGTGCGCTCGTGCATCGCGACATCGCGAAGTACGAGCGCCACTTCCACACGCTGAAGTTCGTCCCGGACACGTCGCTGGCGAAGCTTTATCCCGGCCGCAACAACGCCACGATCAACACGATCCACCACCAGGCGGTGAACAAGCTCGGCCGCGGGCTGATCGTCGAAGCCGTTGCCGAACCGGACGGCATCGTCGAGGCGATCCGCTGGCGCGGGCCGAGTTACGTCCGGGGCGTGCAATGGCATCCCGAATTCATGGTCGGACCCGGCATCGGCGAAGAGCATCTCGATGGCGCGCCGATCCTGAACGAATTTCTCGAAGCGGCGCGCCAGCGCAAGGTCAAGCGCGGATTCCTCCGTCGCGCCATTCCGGCGCTGCGTTCCGCGCGCAGCGTTGACGCTGCCTCGGCAAAGCGCGGCAAGGCGCCGTAATGGCGGGAGCAACGCTCTCGATCGTCAATCCGGCCACCGGGTCGACCGTCGTTCGGCTTGCGGCCGACGGCGCGCGCGACGTGGCGCAACGCCATGCGGCCGCACGTGCCGCGCAGCCGCGCTGGGCGGCGACGCCGATCAGGAAGCGCATCGCCACCATCGAGCGGTTCCGCGAACAGATCGTGACGCAAGGCGAAACGCTCGCCCGGACGCTGAC
>DASSVX010000041.1:0-12427 GCA_035705655.1 Casimicrobiaceae bacterium | reverse complement strand
GGTGAGGCGCGAGTTGGTCATATGCGTCTGCACCACACTCGCGCCGTCGAAATCGGCGCCCGCGCCCGCGCCGCCCGAGATCGTCTCGTAATACTGGTAGCGATCGTTACCGAACGTGAAGTTGTTCATCGTCCCCTGCGATGCAGCGAGCACGCCGAGCGCCCCGTACAGCGTGTCGGTGATCGTCTGCGACGTCTCGACGTTGCCGGCGACCACGGCCGCCGGATAGCGCGGATTGAGCATCGAGCCTTCCGGAATCACGATCGACAACGGCTTCAGACAGCCGGCGTTCATCGGGATGTCGTCGTCGACGAGCGTGCGAAACACGTACAGGACCGCCGCCTTGCACACCGCCGACGGCGCGTTGAAGTTCGTCGGCTGCTGCGGGCTCGTGCCGCCGAAGTCGATCGTCGCCGAGCGCGCCGCGCGGTCGACCTTGATCGCGACGCGGATCACCGCGCCATTGTCCATCTCGTAGGCGAACGTTCCATCGGACAACGCACCCACGACGCGGCGCACCGCCTCCTCGGCGTTGTCCTGCACGTGCTTCATGTAGGCGCGCACGACGGGCAGGCCGAAGTGCGCGACCATCTTGCGCAACTCCTCGGCGCCCTTCGCGCACGCGGCAACCTGCGCGCGCAGATCGGCGAGGTTCTGCTCGACGTTGCGCACCGGATAGCGGCCGGACAGAAGAATCGCGCGCATCCCGGCCTCGAGGAAGCGGCCGTCGGCGACGAGCTGCACGTTGTCGAGCAGCACGCCCTCCTCGTCGACGTGCGTCGAGTCGGGCGGCATCGAGCCCGGCGTGATGCCGCCTATGTCGGCGTGATGACCGCGCGAGGCGACGAAGAACTCGGGCGCAAATCGCGAAAAAGGGGCCAGGGTCGATTTCTTGCGAACATCGCCCTCAGTCATCGTTTCCATAGAAATCGACCCTGGCCCCTTTTTCGCGCCCGCGTCGAGGAACACCGGCGCGATCACCGTCACGTCGGGCAGGTGCGTCCCGCCGTTGTACGGCGCGTTGAGCACGAACACATCGCCCGGGTGCATGCTGCCGCTGCGCCGCCCGATGATCGTCGCCACGCTCTCGCCCATCGAGCCGAGGTGCACGGGCATGTGCGGCGCGTTGGCGATCAGGTTGCCGCTGGCGTCGAACAGTGCGCACGAAAAGTCGAGGCGCTCCTTGATGTTGACCGAATACGACGTGTTGGCGAGCGTCACGCCCATCTGCTCGGCGATCGCCATGAACAGGTTGTTGAAGACCTCGAGCATCACCGGGTCGGCGCTGGTGCCGATCGCGTGCGCGCGGCGGATCGGCTCGACGCGCTCGAGGATCAGGTGATCGCGCGGGGTCAGCGTCGCTCGCCATCCGGGTTCGAGCACCGTCGTCGCGTTCCGCTCGCGAATGATCGCCGGGCCGTCGATCGCATCGCCGGGACGAAGTTCCTCGCGCGCATACACGGCCGCATCGCGCCAGTCGCCCTGCGTGTGGATTCGCGCACGGCGGAACGGTGCGAGCTCGCCGGGCCGCGGCGCAAAGTCGCGGCGCTCGTCCTGGATGTCGTGCGCGGTGCCGATGGCCTCGACGGCGAGCGCTTCGATCACGAGCGGCTTGCCGGGCATCAGGAAGCCATATTGCTGCCGGTAACGTCGCTCGAACTCGCCGATCGCCGCGTCCACGCCCGCCGCGGTCGGCACGCCCAGCGTCGTATCCGTGCCTTCGTACTTGAGCTGCAGCGTGCGCTCGCAGCGAATGCGAGCCGGTGCGATGCCCTGCGCCTCGACGTCGCGCCGTCCCGCGTCCTCGAGCATCGCGAACGCAACGCGCGTCGCGTCGAGCGCTGCCGGCGAAAGCGTCGTCTCGACGGCCTGCTGCTTCAGCGCGCGCACATCGGCGAGCCCCATCCCGTACGCCGACAGCACACCGGCGAGCGGATGAATGAATACGCGCGACATGCCGAGCGCATCGGCAACGCGACAGGCGTGCTGGCCTCCGGCGCCTCCGAACGAGCACAGCGTGTAGCCGGTGACGTCGTAGCCGCGCTGCACCGAGATGTGCTTGATGGCGTTCGCCATGTTCTCGATCGCGATGTCGAGAAAACCGTCGGCCACCTGCTCGGGCGTTCGCGCGTGCCCGGTCGACGATGCGATTTGCGCCGCCAGCGCTTCGAACTTCGTGCGCACGATCGCGGCGTCGAGCGGCTCGTCGCCGCGCGGCCCGAACACATTGGGAAACAGCTCCGGATCGAGCTTGCCCACCATCACGTTGCAATCGGTCACCGTCAGCGGCCCGCCGCGCCGATAGCTCGCGGGGCCCGGATTGGCACCGGCCGATTGCGGACCGACGCGCAGCCGCGCACCGTCGAACGCGCAGATCGATCCGCCGCCCGCGGCGACGGTATGGATGCTCATCATCGGCGCACGCAGCCGCACGCCGGCGACTTCGGTGACGAACGCACGCTCGTATTCGCCGGCCCAGTGCGTGACGTCCGTCGACGTTCCGCCCATGTCGAAGCCGATGATGCGCTCGAACCCAGCGAGCCGCGACACCTCGACCGCGCCGACGATGCCGCCCGCGGGTCCCGACAGGATCGCGTCCTTGCCCTGGAAGCGGCGCGCATCGGTGAGCCCACCCGACGACTGCATGAACTGCAGGCGCAACGGAGGCACGACGCCGGTTTCGTCACGGCGGTCGCCAACCAGATCCCGCTCCACCTCGTCGACGTAGCGGCGCAGGATCGGTGACAGGTAGGCGTCGACGACGGTGGTGTCGCCGCGCGACACGAGCTTCATCAGCGGGCTCACCTCGTGCGAGATCGAAACCTGCGGAAAGCCGATCGCGAGCGCGAGCTCGGCGATGGCGCACTCGTGCTGCGGATAACGGTAGCCATGCATCAGCACGATGGCCACCGCGCGAACACCGTCGGCGAACGCCTCGCGAAGCGCAGGCTCGAGCGTCTCGAGATCGAGCGGACGCACGATCTCGCCACGGGCGCCGATGCGCTCGTCGGCCTCGATCACCCGCTCGTAGAGCTGCGACGGCAGCTCGATCCTGCGCACGAAGAGCTTCGGCCGGTTCTGGTAGCCGATGCGCAATGCGTCGGCGAAGCCGCGCGTGATGACGAGCACCGTCCGCTCTCCGGTGCGCTCGAGCAGCGCATTCGTCGCGACGGTGGTGCCCATCTTGACCGCCTCGATCGCGCCTGGCGGAATCGGTGCGCCCGGCGCGAGACCGAGTAATTCACGAATGCCGTGCACGGCCGCATCGCGATAACGCTCCGGGTTGTCGGACAGGAGCTTGTGCGTGACGAGCGTGCCGTCGGCGCGTCGCGCGACGATGTCGGTGAACGTGCCGCCGCGATCGATCCAGAATTGCATCGGTGTCAGCGATCAGGGATCAGGGATCAGCGAAGCGTTTCGGCGCGGTGCACCCGGGCCGCGACATTATATGGAGCGACGCTCCGCAGGCGGTTACCCGGCATTCGGCCGATCCTTGTAATATGCTGCGCGGAAATCACCCACTGCCCCAGTCGCTCCTTCCGATCCCTGATCCCTGATCCCTGATTTCTTATACCTGATACCCGGAGCACCCATGAATCGCCTCGCCGCCACGCTCGTGCTTGGCCTGACGCTCGCGCTGCCCGCATTCGCGCAGACGAAGTGGGATCTTCCCACGGCCTACCCCGCCAACAATTTCCACACCGAGAACCTGCAGCAGTTCGCCGGCGACGTCGACAAGGCGACCGGCGGGAAGCTCAAGATCCAGCTCCACCCGAACGCGTCGCTCTTCAAGGCGCCCGAGATCAAGCGTGCGGTGCAGGGTGGGCAGGCGCAGGCTGGCGAAATCCTGCTCGTCAATTTCGAGAACGAGGACCCGCTGTACGGAATCGACGGCGTGCCGTTCCTCGCCACGTCGTACAGCGAAGCGCTGAAGCTGTACAAGGCCGAGCGCAAGGCGCTCGACGACAAGCTCGCGAAGCAGGGCATGATGCTGCTCTACACGGTACCGTGGCCACCGCAGGGCATCTTCACCAACCGCACGCTGAACAGCGCCGCCGACATGAAGGGGCTCAAATGGCGCGCGTACAGTCCGGCGACATCGAAGATCGCCGAGCTCGTCGGCGCTCAGCCCGTGACCGTGCAGGCCGCGGAAGTGTCGCAGGCGCTTGCGACCGGCGTGATCGACTCGTACATGTCGTCCGGCGCCACCGGCTACGACTCGAAGACATACGAGCACCTCAAGCACTTCTACGACACGCAGGCCTGGCTGCCGAAGAACGCCGTCATCGTCAATCGCGCCGCGTTCAATGCGCTCGACAAGACGACGCAGGCCGCGGTGCTAAAGGCGGCCGCCGACGCCGAGACGCGCGGCTGGAAGCTGTCGGAGGAAAAGACCGGCTGGTACGTCGACCAGCTGCGCCAGAAGGGCATGGCCATCGACAAGCCGAGCGAGCAGCTCACCGCCGACATGCGCAAGGTCGGCAACGTGATGCTCGCCGACTGGCTGCGCAAGGCGGGACCCGAAGGGAAGAGGATCATCGACCAGTATCGCGCGACGCAATAGCGACGGCTTCGCCTCTCGCGCATGCGCGCATTCCTGGACTGGCTCTATGACGCCGCCGCTTATGTGGCGGCGTTTTTTCTCGTCGGCACGCTTGCGATGGTGCTGCTCGGCATCGTCGGCCGGCTGATGAACTGGTTCATCCCCGGCACCGATTCGTACGCCGGCTACTGCATGGCCGCGAGCGGCTTCCTGGCCCTTGCACACACGCTGAAGCAAGGCGAGCATATCCGCGTGTCGCTGCTGCTCGAGCACGCCGGCGTCCGCGCTCGGCGCGGCCTCGAGTTGTGGGCGCTCGCGGTCGCAACGGTGCTCGCAGGGGCCTTCGCCTTCTACGCCTTGCGGCTCGCCGTGCAATCATGGCAGTTCAGCGACATCTCGACCGGCAACGACGCCACGCCGTTGTGGATACCGCAAATCGCCATGGCCGTCGGCACCGTCGTGCTGTTCATCGCGTTCGTCGACGAGCTGATCGGCGAATGGCGGGGAACGCGCCGCACGCGGATGCCGGCCGAGGCGCTGCATCATGAATGATGCGATCGCGCGTGCCGGCCCGGGACAGCGATGGACGCACTGATCACCACGCTGCTCATCGTTGCGCTGTTCGCGCTGCTCGGCACCGGCGTGTGGATCGGGCTTGCGCTGGCCGGTGTCGCATGGATCGGCATGACGCTGTTCTCGTCGCGCCCGGCCGGCGATGCGATGGCCGTCACCATCTGGGGCACCGCATCGTCGTGGACGCTGACGGCGCTCCCGCTCTTCGTCTGGATGGGCGAGATCCTGTTCCGCACGCGCTTGTCGGACGACATGTTCAAGGGACTCGCTCCCTGGCTCGAACGTGTGCCCGGGCGGCTGCTGCACACGAACATCATCGGCTGCACGATCTTCGCCGCCGTGTCGGGCTCGTCGGCGGCGACGTGCGCGACGATCGGCAAGATGACGCTGCCCGAGCTTGCACGCCGCGGCTATCCCGACGGCATCACGATCGGCTCGCTCGCCGGCGCCGGGACGCTTGGCCTGCTGATCCCGCCGTCGATCATCATGATCGTGTACGGCGTGTCGGCGAACGTGTCGATCGCGCAATTGTTCATTGCCGGCATCGTGCCCGGCATTCTTCTCGGGGTGCTTTTCTCCGGCTACATCGTCGTGTGGGCGCTCGTCAATCCGCAGCTCGTGCCGGCCGCCACCGAGCGCACGACGTTCGCGCAGAAGCTGCACGCGTCGCGACACCTCATTCCCGTCGTGCTGTTGATCGTGCTCGTGCTGGGGTCGATCTACACCGGCGTGGCGACGGCAACCGAAGCGGCAGCGTTCGGCGTCGTCGGATCGCTGGTGCTATCCGCTACGCAGGGCTCGCTCGGCTGGCGGACGTTTCGCGACAGCCTTCTCGGTGCAACGCGCCTCTACTGCATGATCGCGCTGATCCTGTCCGGCGCGGCATTCCTGACGCTCGCGATGGGCTACATCGGGCTGCCGCGGGATCTGGCCGAATGGATCGCGACGCTCGGGCTTTCGCCGTTCGCGCTGATCGTGGCACTCGCCCTCTTCTACATCGTCCTCGGCTGCTTCCTCGACGGCATCTCGATGGTCGTGCTGACGATGGGCGTGATCCTGCCCACCGTCGAGAAAGCGGGCATCGACCTGCTGTGGTTCGGCATCTTCGTCGTGCTCGTCGTCGAGATGGCGCAGATCACGCCTCCCGTGGGCTTCAACCTGTTCGTGCTGCAGGGCATGACGAACCGGCAGATCACATGGATCGCCCGCCATGCGCTGCCGATGTTCTTCCTGATGTGCGCGGCGGTGCTCGCGATCTGGTTCTTCCCGTCGCTCGTCACGCTGCTGCCGAAGCACATGAAGATGTGACGCATGACGAACGACGAAGGCATGATCGACGCGTTCTGCGACCAGCTCTGGCTGCAGGACGGGCTCGCGGCGTCGTCGCTCGCAAGCTATCGCCGCGACCTCGCCGGATGGTGCGCGTGGCTCGCGAAGCGCGACACGGCACTGCTTCGCGCCGCGCGCGTCGATTTCGAGCGCTGGCTTGCCGATCAGTTCGAAGCGAAGGCGAAGGCAACGTCGGTGGCGAGGCGCCTGTCGGCGCTGCGTCGCTTCTATCGCTTTCAGCTCGCGCAAGGAGCGATCGCCGAGGATCCGACGCTGCGCGTGCGGGCGCCGAAGAAGCCGCGGCGGCTGCCGAAGCAGCTGTCGGAAGCGCAGGTCGAAACGCTGCTCGCCGCGCCCGACACCCGCATCCCGCTCGGCGTTCGCGATCGCGCGATGCTCGAGACGCTCTACGCGACCGGGCTTCGCGTGTCCGAGCTGACCGGATTGAAGCTGTCGCAGGTCGCGCACGATGCCGGCGTCGTGCGCGTCGTCGGCAAGGGCAGCAAGGAGCGTCTCGTGCCGATGGGCGATGAAGCGGTTGCGTGGATCTCGCGCTACCTTGCCGAGGTGCGCCCGGCGCTCGCCGGCGAATCGAAGCGCGACGAGGTGTTCCTGACGCAGCGGCACGCACCGCTCACGCGCCAGGCGTTCTGGGCACTGGTCAAGCGCTACGCGGTGCGCGCGGCCATCCCGAAGGCATCGCTTTCGCCGCACGTTCTGCGCCACGCGTTCGCGACGCACCTGTTGAATCACGGCGCCGACCTTCGCGTCGTGCAGCTTCTGCTCGGCCACGCGGACATCACGACGACGACGATCTACACGCATGTCGCGCGCGAGCGGCTGAAGCAGTTGCATGCGGCGCATCATCCGCGAGGCTGACGCTCGCTTACGCCATGCATCCGCCCGCGCAAGCGATCGTGTCCGAGAGCGCATTGATTCCCGATTCGGCAGCGGGCGCGGCGATTCGCGACGCCTTCCTCGCCGACGAGCGCACGACGCTGATCGCGCTCGCGTCGCAGATCGCGCAGGACGAGCGCGCCGAGCGTGCAGTCGCGCAGAAGGCGCGCGCATGGGTCGAATCGGTGCGCGCCGATCGGCAGTCGCACGGCGGCATCGAATCGTTCCTGCAGCAGTACGACCTGTCGACACCCGAAGGCGTGCTGCTGATGTGCATCGCCGAGGCGTTGTTGCGCATTCCCGATGCCGCCACCGCCGATGCGCTGATCCGCGACAAGCTCTCGCGCGGCGATTGGGAACATCATCTGGGCGCCTCCGATTCGCTGCTCGTCAACGCGTCGACCTGGGGCCTCATGCTCACCGGAAAGCTCACGCGCATCGACAGCGCCGACGCGCGCGACCCGCGTGCATGGTACGAGCGCTTCGTGGCGCGCGCGGGCGAGCCGGTCGTGCGCGTCGCGGTGCGCCAGGCGATGAAGGTGATGGCGGAGCAGTTCGTGCTCGGCCGCACGATCGAGGAGGCGGTTGCGAACAGCGACGCGCAATGGCGCCACTCCTACGACATGCTCGGCGAGGCGGCGGTGACCGCGGCCGACGCGGCGCGCTACTTCGACGCGTACCGGCACGCGATCGCGACGATAGGTTCTTACGCGCAGCGAAGGGCCGCCAACGATGGCGCCATCGTTGGGGCGCCCTCCATCTCCGTGAAGCTTTCCGCGCTGCATCCCCGCTACGAATATCCGCAGCGCAGACGCGTGCTCGCCGAGCTCGTGCCGGTCGTGATTTCCCTCGCGCAGGCTGCACGCGACGCGCAGATCGCAATGACGATCGATGCCGAGGAAGCCGAACGCCTGGAGCTATCGCTCGAGCTTTTCGCGCGCGTTCGACGCGATCCCGCACTTGCCGATTGGCACGGCCTCGGGCTCGCGGTGCAGGCGTACCAGAAGCGCGCACGCGCCGTCGTCGGTTACGTCGCCGGGCTGGCGCGCCACACCGGCACGCGCATCCCGGTGCGCCTCGTCAAAGGCGCGTACTGGGACACCGAGATCAAGCGCGCGCAGGTCCAGGGCCTCGCCGGCTATCCGGTGTTCACGCGCAAGCCGCACACCGACATCTGCTACCTCGCATGCGCGAAAGCGCTGCTCGACGCCGGCGATGCGGTCTACCCGATGTTCGCGACGCACAACGCGCACACCATCGCTTGGGTGAGCGAGCACGCGGCACGCCGAGGTATCCACGAGTACGAATTCCAGCGCCTGTTCGGCATGGGGGAGGCGCTGTACCGGCACGTTCTCGCGCGAGATCGGCGAGATCGGGGTCACAGCCGTAATTATTCGTCACCGCGATATGCCCAGAACTCGCTGCCGGACGCGGCGAATAATTACGGCTCTGACCCCGATCTTCCAATCGCGTGTCGCGTCTACGCGCCGGTGGGCGGGCACCGTGACCTCCTGCCCTACCTGGTGCGGCGCCTGCTCGAGAATGGCGCGAACACGTCGTTCGTCAACCGCATCGGCGATCCGCGCATCGCGGTCGACGACGTGATCGCCGATCCGCTCGCACGCGCCCGCAACGGCGACTTCGCGCCTGCGTCGAACATCCCGCTGCCGATCGATCTTTTCGCGCCCGAACGGCGGAACTCGGAGGGCGTTTCCCTCGCCGACCAGCAGGCGATGCGGGCGCTGGACGACGCGCTGGTGCAAAGCGCATCGGAACACTGGACGGCAGCACCCGGCATCGGCGAAGCGGAGCGCGCGGCACGGCAGGCATTCGCGCCGGCCGATCGCAGGGCGTGCATCGGTACGGTAACCGACGCCGACGAGACCGACGTCGATCGCGCACTTGCGCAGCTCGTTGCCGCCCAGCCCGCATGGGACGCGCGTGCTGCATCCGAGCGTGCGGCAATCCTCGACCGCGCCGCCGCCGGTATCGAAGCGCAGCGCGCGCTGTGGGTGGCGATGCTTGCCCGCGAAGCGGGCAAGACGCGCAGCGCCGCCATTGCCGAAGTGCGCGAGGCCGCCGACTTCTGCCGCTACTACGCGGCGCAGGCGCGGGCGCGCTTCGCGTCGCCGATCGCGCTGCCCTCGCCCACCGGTGAATCGAACACGCTCGCACTGCGCGGCCGGGGGGTGTTCGCCTGCATCTCGCCGTGGAATTTTCCGCTGGCGATCTTCACCGGGCAGATCGCGGCGGCGCTCGCCGCCGGCAACGCCGTGGTCGCGAAACCGGCCGAGCAGACACCGCTGATCGCAGCACAGGTCGTGCGCACGTTGCACGAGTCCGGCGTGCCCGACGACGTGCTGGCGCTGCTGCCGGGACCCGGCGAAACGATCGGCGCGCGGCTCGTCGCCGATCGGCGCGTGGCAGGCGTCGCGTTCACCGGTTCGACTGCCGCCGGAAGCGCCATCGCGCAATCGCTCGCGGCACGCGCGCCGATCGTACCGCTGATCGCCGAGACCGGTGGACAGAATGCAATGGTGGTCGACAGCTCGGCGCTCGCCGAGCAGGTCGTGGCCGACATCGTGCAGTCGGCGTTCGACAGCGCCGGCCAGCGCTGCTCGGCCTTGCGTCTGCTGTGCCTGCAGGAGGACATTGCGCCGCGCGTGCTCGAGCTGCTCGAAGGCGCCATGGACGAGCTCGTGATCGGCGACCCGGGCGATCTTGCGACCGACGTCGGCCCGGTGATCGACGAAGCGGCGCGCGAGGCGCTCGACGCACACGTCGCGGCGATGGATTCGCTGCGGCTCGTGCGTCACCGGGTCGCGTTGCCCGGGACCTGTGGGAACGGAACGTTCGTCGCGCCCACGCTGATCGTGCTCGATCGCATGGATCGGCTGACGCAGGAAGTGTTCGGTCCGGTCGTGCATGTCACGACGTGGCGCGCGAGCGAGCTCGACGCGCTCGTCGATGCAATCAACGGCTTCGGCTATGGATTGACGCTCGGCATTCACAGCCGCGTCGATGCGACGATCGAGCGCATCGTTTCCCGCGTGCGCGTCGGGAACGTGTACGTGAATCGCAACATGATCGGGGCCGTCGTCGGCATGCAGCCGTTCGGCGGCGAGGGGCTATCGGGCACCGGTCCGAAAGCGGGCGGGCCGAATTATCTGCCGCGCTTCGCCGTCGAGCGCACGCTGTCGATCAATACGGCGGCGGCGGGCGGGAATGCGGCACTGCTGGCGCAGGACGATGGGTGACGCTCGGATCAGCCCCTGCGGCGCAATTCGCGCTCCAGCGCCTCGATCCGCTGCATGAAGCGCAGGACGATGGCAAGCGCGTGCGTGTCGTCGAGCGCCAGATCGTCGCGCAGACGCCGTGCCGTGCGCGCGGTGACGACGCAGCGCGTGCTGAAGCGCCACGATGGTGCCACCGTTTCGCGTGGCTCGAGTGCGCCGCAATCGACGAGCACCTGCAGCTCGTCTGCCGAGAGGCCCGACTGCTCGACGAGTTCCGCAATCGTGAGCGTGCCCGTGTCGTCGAGCACGAGCGCCGTGGTCGCTTCGATTTTCATCAATCCACCATGTGCGCCCGCGGGTTGAACGCCGACGCGTCCTTGAGTTGTGTGAAGAGCTCGCGCTGGCGCTCGTCCACGACCGTCGGCACCACGATCTGCGCAACCGCGTAGAGGTGCCCCGACGTGCCGTCGGGGCGCGACAGCCCGCGTCCGGAAAGCCGCAGCTTCTGTCCCGCGTGCGTGCCGGGCGGCACCTTGAGCGTCACGCGGCCGGCCGGTGTCGGCACGTCGACGCTCGCTCCCAGCACCGCTTCCCATGGCGCGAGCGGGAGGTCCATGTAGAGGTCGAGCGCTTCGGCACGGTAGAGCGGATGCGACTGCACCTCGATGTCGAGATAGAGGTCGCCGTCGCGCGCGCCATTGGCACCCTTGCCGCCCTTGCCGGGCACGCGCAGCTTCTGGCCGTCGGTCACCCCCTTGGGGATGCGCACGCGGATCTTGCGCGGCACGCGGCGCAAAAACCCGTTCTCGTCGGGCTCGGGCACCGCCATGTCGAGCTCGATCTCGGTGCCCTTGTACGCCTGGTCGAACGAGACGCGCACGGCGGCCTCGAAATCCTGTCCCGGCAGCGGCATGTCGGGGCGCCGCGCGCCGCCCCTGCCGCGCCCCGCGATGCCGGCGAAAAGGTCGGCGAGATCGACGTCGTCGAACGAAAATGACGATGCACCGGGCGGCTGCTCGCCGAACGACTGCTGCCAGCCCGGCGGCGGCCGGAATTGTTCGCCGGGCGCATGACGGCCGAGCTCGTCGTATGCCGCGCGCTTCTCGGGGTCCTTCAGCGTTTCGTAAGCCTCGGCCACTTCCTTGAATTTTTCCTCGGCGCCCGCTTCCTTCGACACGTCGGGATGATATTTGCGCGCGAGCTTGCGGTAGGCCTTCTTGATCTCGTCCGCGGTGGCAGTGCGGGCGACGCCGAGCGCGGCGTAGTAATCCTTGTATTTCACGCTATTGCAGCTTGATCGTGCCGTCGAACGAAACCTGGATGTTGAGACCCTGCACGACGAGCGTCATGTGCGCGGGAAAGCCTTCGGTGCCCTTGATCGTGCCCTCCTCGATGCCCTGCGCGACCGCGCGCTCGATCTCGCGCTGCGAGCCGATGCCGACGACCTTCAGGAACTTGCGAATGCTGAGGTTGAATGTTTCGTCGTCCATGGCGCTCTCCATAAAGTTTGGGGCGATACGCGTGCATTCTAGCGAGCGCGCGCCGCTACGCGCGCATTTGCGCATTGCGCTCGATCGCGACGCCGATTTCGCGGACGCCGGGAAGCGCGCCGAGCTTCGCCACGCGCAGCTTCACCGACTGCGCCCCGAATTCGTCGAGCACGACCGACGCGATTGCTTCGGCGAAGCGCTCGAGCAGCGCATGCGGATGATCGGCCGCGAAGACGCGCAGCCGCTTCACCACCGCCGCGTAGTCGATCGCGTCCGCCAGCTCGCCCGTTTCGAACGGACGCGACGACGGCAGGCCGATGTCGAGATCGACGCGAATCGTCTGCGGCAATTCCCGTTCC
>DASSVX010000040.1:0-5663 GCA_035705655.1 Casimicrobiaceae bacterium | reverse complement strand
CCGACGCCATTCTCGTTCCCGCTGATCGTCGAGCTGTTTCGTGAGAAGCTCACGACCGAGGCACTCGAGGCGCGCGTCGCGCGAATGGTGGCCGATCTCGAAGCCGCCGCGGCGCGCGGCGAGCACGATCATGACGCGACGCGTTGACGAGGAGAAAATGCGATGCAGGACGGCAAAGGCGAGCGGTTGACTGCAACGTGGTTCGATCTGTCGGGATGCGTCGCGCTCGTCACCGGAGGCTGCCGCGGCCTGGGCTTCGCCATTGCGCGCGGCCTCGCCGCCGCCGGCGTGAATGTCGTGGTCAACGGACGCAAGGCCGAAGCGCTCGCGGAAGCGGCGGCGAGGCTCGCGAGCGACGGTCATCGCGTGACGACAGCGCGGTTCGACGTCACCGATGCCGAGGCGGTGCGCGCGGGCGTCGCCGAAATCGCGGCTCGCGAGGGTCCGGTCGACATTCTCGTCAACAACGCCGGCATCCAGCGCCGCCATGCGCTGGTCGATTTTCCGCAAAGTGACTGGGACGACGTCATCGCGACGAACCTCACCGCGCCGTACCTCGTTTCGCAGGCAGTGATGCCCGCGATGATGGCGCGGCGGCGCGGGAAGATCATTCACATCGCGTCGCTTCTGTCGGAGTTCGCGCGGCCGAGCGTCGTGCCGTACACCGCGGCGAAGGGCGGCCTGCGTCAACTCACGCGCGGCATGGCGGTGGAGCTTGCATCGCACGGCATCCAGGTCAACGCGATCGCACCCGGCTACTTCGCCACGGAAATGAATCGCGCACTGCTCGACGACGCGAAATTCGATGCGTGGGTGAAGGCCCGCACGCCCGCGGGACGCTGGGGTGCGCCGGACGAGATCGCGGGACTGGCGGTGTTTCTCGCCTCGCCCGCCGCGAATTACATCACCGGGCAGATGATCTTCATCGACGGCGGCATGTCCGTTGCACTTTAGTCGCCGGGACCTGCCTTTGCCGCGCGGTAGAGGTTGGCCGTTCGCGCTCCCGAGCGGCAGAAGGCGAGCACCGGTTTCGGCAGCGTGTCGACGAGCTCGCGCATGCGGGCGATTTCGTCGGGCGTCTGGAACCCCGATTGCACCGGCAGGAACGCGTAGTCGAGCCCCGCCGCATCGGCCGCCGCGCGTATCGCCTGCGACGTCGGCTGCGAAGGCCCGCCCTCGAAGTCGGGACGATTGTTGACGATGCTGCGAAAGCCCGCCGTGCCGGCCTGCGGGACGTCTTCAGGCGAAAGCTGCGGCGCGGTCGCGAAATCGGACGCAAGCCACGTGAATGTGAGTGCCATGTTCGTTTCCCTTTGCAATCAGCCGGGCGCCTTGCCGGCCGCCGGCCGCCGGTCGAGGAGCCGATAGAGCCAGGTGAGTCCGGAGGCGGTGCCTTGCGCCGGCCGGTATTCACAGCCCACCCATCCATCGTACTTGAGCTCGTCGAGCATCTTGAAGATGTACCCGTAGTTCACTTCGCCGCCATCGGGCTCGTGCCTCCCGGGGACACCGGCGATCTGCACGTGACCGATGTGCGGAAGAAAGCGGCGCAGCTTTTCGGTGAGGTCGCCCTCGACGATCTGCGCGTGATAGAAATCCATCTGCACCTTGAGATTGCGCGCGCCGACCTCGCTGCGCACCGCGTGCGCCTGCGCCTGCGTGGTGAGCAGATAACCGGGCATGTCGCGCGGATTGATCGGCTCGATGAGGATCGTCACGCCCTGTGCCGCTGCCTCCGTTGCTGCGGAGCGAAGATTGCGCACGTACGTGCGCATGCGCCGCTCGCGCTCGGCGTCGTCGGCATCGGCAGGAACGACGCCGGCCATGACGTGAACGCGCGAGCACGACAGCGCCTTCGCGTAGCCCAGCGCGTTCGAGACACCCGCCGCGAATTCGTGCTCGCGACCCGGCACCGAGGCGAGGCCGCGGTCACCTTGCTCCCAGTCGCCTGGCGGCGCGTTGAGCAACACCACGTCGAGCCGGTGCGTGCGCTGCTCGGCAACGAGCTCCTGGATGCGGTACTCGTAGGCGAAGGCGAACTCGACGGCGCGAAACCCGGCATGCGCGGCCTCGCCGAAGCGCTCCAGAAACGGCACTTCGTCGAACAGGAACGACAGATTCGCTGCGAATCGTGGCATGTCGGCCGGAAGTCGGCGTACCTTGAGGGTCGACTACAATTGTGCCTCCGATTGTGCGCCGCGAACACCGGTGCTCCCGTTTTTCCGCAATCCCGATGTCCGCCGCTTCGCTGTCCCTCCCGCTCGATGCTGCGCCCCGGCCGCCCGGCGGCCAGCGAAGCCTTGCGACGGTCGCCGGCGGCGAGTGCGTCGTGCTGCACGCCGGGCGCGCGCTCGAGTGGCCGCGTGCACGCACGCTGTTCGTCGCCGACGTGCATCTCGGCAAGGCAGCGGCGTTTCGCGCCGGCGGCATTCCGCTGCCGCGCGGGTCGACGGCCAGCGATCTTCGCCGCCTCGACCAGCTCATTGCAGGAACGAACGCGGCGCGCCTTGTCGTGCTCGGCGATTTCCTGCACGCGAGGGCAGGCCGCGTTGCCGTGCTGACGCAGATGTTCATTGCATGGCGCGCGCGCCACGCAGGCGTCGACGTCGTGGTCGTGCGTGGCAATCACGACACGCACGCGGGCGACCCGCCGCGCGAGTGGCAGGTGGACTGCGTCGACGAGCCGCATGCGCTGCCGCCGTTCCTCGCTTGCCATCATCTTCAGAAGCCGCGCACCGGATACGCGTTGTGCGGTCACGTGCATCCCGCCGTGCGCATTGCAAGCGCCGGCGAATCGGCGCGACTGCCCTGCTTCGTGATCGGGCGCGAGCGCGCAATCCTTCCGGCATACGGGCGTTTCACCGGCATGGCGGACGTCACCCCTGCACACCACGATCGCATCGTCGCAATCGCCGGCGAGGCGCTGTTCGAGCTGCCGGCGCGCACGTGAGCGTCGAGCCGCTGTCGTAAAAGTGCAACGCTCGCGTTGCCGTTCGTCGGACCCGCGCAATCGCGGCGCGCGAGCCTGTGGACAGGATGGTGGATAGCCGGTGGAGACACGGGTGATCGTTCCGCGAAGCGCTCGCAGAGTGCTGTTTCGAGGCGCCTTTCCGCGGTCCCTGCTGTGGAGCAAAAAACACTTGCGCTGCTCCCCCCCGGCTACTATGCTTGGTGCCGATAACACTCGCATGACACAACATGTAGTAGGTCGTGCTCGGCGAGCGATTCCCGGCGGCGACCCTCGCCCGCCGGTGGTGCCGGGCAGGCGGACCGGCGCCGGCTTTCGCGGGCAGCGTGGCCCGGGAAGCAGCGCCGATGGCGCGCCCCGAACAGCATCGGCCGACGACGTCGGCGACGAAAAGGCAACCACAAGGAGTCCGTCATGCGCATCGCCTCGCCCTCCCCGTCCCTCACCGCAAACCCGCCGCGGGAGCTGATCGTGGGCGAGCCGGGAGGCGTCGCGGCAGGCAGCGCCGATCCGCGCGTTACGCAATTCAAGGTCATCCGGCGCAACGGCGCGGTCGTCGGTTTCGAGCCGGCGAAGATCACGATCGCGATGACCAAGGCATTCCTCGCGGTGAATGGCGGACAGGGCGCGGGCTCGGCGCGCATCCGCGACGAAGTCACCCGGCTCACCGACGCCGTCGTTGCCGCGCTTCTGAAGCGCAAGCCCGACGGCGGCGCGATCCACATCGAGGAAATCCAGGACCAGGTCGAGCTCGCGCTGATGCGCGGCGGCGAGCATGAAGTCGCCCGCGCCTACGTGCTCTATCGCGAGAAGCGCGCGCAGGAGCGCGCGCAGCAGAAGCAGCAGCAGACGGCGAAAAGCGAGGACACCACGCTGCACGTCGTCGAGAACGGCGTGCGCAAGCCGCTCGACTTCGAACGTTTGTCCGATCTCGTCAAGGTGTCGTGCGCCGGCCTTCCCGACGCCGAGCCCAATCGCGTCCTCAAGGCGACGCTCAAGGACCTCTACGACGGCGTGCCGATGGAGGAAGTGCGCAAGTGCGTCGTGCTCGCCGCACGCACGCTGATCGAGAAGGACCCCGCGTACTCGTACGTGACCGCGCGGCTCCTGCTCGACGCGCTGCGCTTCGAGGCCCTCGGCGCCGAAGCGACGCACGCGGAGATGGAAACGAAGTACGCCGAATACTTTCCGCAGTTCGTGAAGCACGGCATCCGGATCGGGCTTCTGAACGAAACGCTGGCGCAGTTCGATCTCGCGCGCCTCGGCGCGGCGCTGAAGCCCGAGCGCGACCTGCAGTTCGGCTATCTGGGCTTGCAGACGCTCTACGACCGCTATTTCCTCGTCGACCAGTATGTCGGCGGACGCCGCTTCGAGCTGCCGCAGTGCTTCTTCATGCGCGTCGCGATGGGGCTCGCGCTTTCCGAGGTCGACCGCGAAGCGCGCGCCATCGAGTTCTACGACGTGCTGTCGACGTTCGACTTCATGAGCTCGACGCCCACGCTCTTCAACTCGGGCACGCACCGCTCGCAACTGTCGTCGTGCTACCTGACGACCGTCTCCGACGACCTCGACGGGATCTACGAGGCGATCAAGGAAAACGCGCTCTTGTCGAAGTTCGCGGGCGGCCTCGGCAACGACTGGACGAACGTGCGCGCGATGGGCTCGCACATCAAGGGCACGAACGGCAAGTCGCAGGGCGTGGTGCCGTTCCTGAAGGTGGTGAACGACACGGCGGTCGCGGTGAACCAGTGCTTCGCACCCGACACGCAGGTCTACACGGCGCGCGGCGTGCTGCCCATTCGCGAGGTGAAACCCGGCGACCTCGTGCTCGGGCAGAGCGGCGTTTATCGCGAAGTGACGGAGAAGCTCGTCTACGAACAGCACGACGCGATGCTCGCGATCGACGTCAAGCACTCGCTGACGCCGATCGAAGTGACCGACGGCCATCCATTCTGGGCGCTCACCGGCGTGCCCCTCGAGCAGTCGTGCGAGCGCACGTACGAGCGGATTGCGGACGGCAAGCTCGCGCCGCAATGGACCGACGCAGGCAAGCTCGAGGTCGGCGACTACGTCGGTCTCACCATGCCGACGGAAATCGTCCCGGTGGAAGGACTCACGGAGGACGATGCCCGGCTCTACGGCATCCTGCTCGGCGACGGCCACCTCGCGAAGGACGGCCAGCAATGGGGTGTCTCCGGCAACCCGGCGCGTGACGAGCACCTCGCGTTCGTGCGCGACTACCTCGACGCACGCGGGATTCACTACTGGCAAACGGCGCGCGGTGACACGTATGCACAGGTGCATTGGGCCGCGGGCCGCGGCGTGGTGCGCGACGCAACGACCGGTCGCATCGTCGGCGCCGGACCCCACACGCTGCCGTTCGCCTACGACGACCTGTACGATGCCACGCATCGCAAGCGCATCGCGCCACGCCTCGCGCATCTGCCGCGCCCGCACACGCTCGCGCTGCTGCGCGGGCTGCTCGAGACCGACGGCGGCGTCTCGCGCGGCAGCGAAATCTACTTCACGACGACGTCGCAGCCGCTCGCCGAAGGGGTGCGTTATCAGTGCCTTCGCCTCGGCGTGCCGGTGAGCGGGCAGCGGCGCGAGCGTGACAACGCCCATGTCGGCACGCGTTCCGACGGCTCGTCGATCGCATTCAAGGGTACGACGAGGACATTCGACCTGCGCATTC
>DASSVX010000039.1:0-2659 GCA_035705655.1 Casimicrobiaceae bacterium | reverse complement strand
GGCGACAACGGCTCCGGCATGCACTGCCACCAATCGGTGTGGAAGGACGGCAAGAACCTGTTCGCGGGCGACGGATACTCGGGACTCTCCGACTTCGCGCTCTACTACATCGGCGGCATCATCAAGCATGCGCGCGCGCTCAACGCGATCACCAATCCCGGCACGAACTCGTACAAGCGGCTGGTGCCGGGCTTCGAGGCGCCGGTCAAGCTCGCGTACTCGGCGCGCAACCGCTCGGCGTCCTGCCGGATTCCGTACGTGAGCAGCCCGAAGGGCCGCCGCGTCGAGGTGCGCTTCCCCGATCCGACGTGCAATCCGTATCTTGCATTTTCGGCGCTGCTGATGGCCGGTCTCGACGGCGTCCAGAACAGGATCCACCCGGGCGATCCGATGGACAAGAACCTGTACGACCTCGCCCCCGAGGAAGCGGCAAAGGTCCCGCATCCGTGCGCGTCGCTCGACGAGGCGCTTGCGAGCCTCGACCAGGATCGCGAGTTCCTCACGCGCGGAGGCGTATTCAGCGACGACACGCTCGACGCCTATATCGAGCTCAAGATGGAGGAAGTCACGCGCTTTCGGATGACGACGCATCCGCTCGAGTACGAGATGTACTACAGCCTCTGACGGGCGCCGCGGCCGGCCTCGCCCGCACGGAAGGCCGCCGCTCGCTTGGGAATCCGCGGTGGCTTCGATAAACTCCGGCGGATGACAAGACGTGATCCCTCATTCGCTTCCCGGCAAGGGTGCATTGCGACGATCGCCGGCATCGCGCTGGCCGCGGCCGTCGCTGCGCCGCCCGCGCACGCGACGATCTGCAAGTACATCGATGCCGACGGCAACGTCGTCTATTCGAACGTCGCGCCCGGCAAGGGGCTGCGCAAGCTTTCCTGCGAGATCGCCGACGACGGTCCGCAGCGCCCGAGCGGCGCTGCGCGGGCGTCGACCACGCCGTCGACCTTTCCGCGCGTCGAGCCCGACACGCAGAAGAGCCGCGACGAGAAGCGGCGCAAGGTGCTCGACGACGAGCTTGCAAGCGAGCAGAAGCTGCTCGGCGAGGCGCGTGACGCCTATGACAACGGCGCACCGCCGCCGCTGGCCGGCGAGAAAGCCGACGCGGAGAAATACCGGCAGCGGATCGCGCGGCTGCGCCAGACGGTGCAGGTGCACGAGCGCAACGTCGAGGCATTGCGGAAGGAAATCGCCACGATCCGCTGAATGGGGCGGCGCATGACGCTGCACCGTTCTGCACGGCTTCGTATCATGCCGGCGCCGGTTGCCGCGCCGCCGATCGGCGTGCCCGCACTCGAATGGCTCGCGACGGCCGTGCTGTTGCAGGACGACCAGCGCCACCTCGTCTACGCGAACGCGGCCGCCGAGAACCTGTTCGAGCTTTCGCGGCGCGCGTTCGCCGGCCGCACGCTGTCCGAGCTGTTCGGCCCGTGCGCGGCACTCGAGGCGGCGATCGACAGCGCCTGTGCGAGCGGTGCGTCGTACACCGAGCAGGAAGTGGCCCTCACGCCGCCCGGCCGCAGCCCGCTGCACCTCGCGTGCACCGCGTCGCGCGTCGATGCCCCGGGTGTCGCACTGCTGCTCGAATTGCGCCCGATCGACCATGCATTGCGCATCGCGCGCGAGGAGCGCCTCGCCGAGCAGCAGCAGGCGAACCGGGAGCTCATTCGCAGCCTCGCGCACGAGATCAAGAATCCGCTCGGCGGCATCCGCGGCGCGGCGCAGCTGCTCGAGCGCGAGCTCGACCGGCCCGCGCTCGCCGAATACACGCAGGTGATCATTTCCGAGGCCGACCGGCTGCGCTCGCTCGTCAATCGGCTGCTCGGACCGCACCGGGCACCGGCGTTTCGCCGCATCAACGTGCACGAGGTGCTCGTGCGGGCCAAGGGTGTCGTGCAGGCCGAGTTTCCCGCGATTCCGATCGTCTGCGACTTCGACAGCAGCCTGCCGGAGCTCGACGCCGATTACGAGCAGCTCATGCAGGCGGCGCTCAACATCGTGCGCAACGCGGCGCAGGCGCTGGCGGGCAGCACCACGCCGGCGCCGGCGATCCGCCTCGTCACGCGTGTCGCGCGCGGCGTGACGCTCGTGAAGCGGCGGCATCGCCTGGCGGTGGCGATCGGGGTCGAGGACAACGGACCGGGCGTGCCCGACGCGATTCGCGATCGGATCTTCTTTCCGCTCGTGTCCGGACGCGAAGGCGGCAGCGGGCTTGGTCTCACCATCGCGCAGACGCTCGTCGCGCAGCATGGCGGCACGATCGAGTGCACGAGCGCGCCCGGCTGCACGGTGTTCTCGGTGCTGTTGCCGTTGCCGGCGGCGCTGACCAACGGAGGCAGGGCGTGACCGGGGAAACCGCGAGCATCGAGGGACGATCGAGCGCCGAGGGCGCACCGCAAGCCGCGACCCTGCATCGGGCGACGGCGCAGGAGCATGCGGGCACCGTGTGGGTCGTTGACGACGACCGGTCGATTCGCTGGGTGCTCGAAAAGGCGCTCGCGCGCGAAGCGATCGCGCACCGAACGTTTGCCTCGGCCTACGAAGTGCGGCAGGCGCTTGCGATCAGCCAGCCGCAGGTGCTGATCTGCGACATCCGCATGCCGGGAGAATCGGGCCTGGCGCTGCTCGCCGAAGTGAAGGAGCGGCATCC
>DASSVX010000038.1:0-7112 GCA_035705655.1 Casimicrobiaceae bacterium | reverse complement strand
ACGCGATCGGCATCGCGGGCGTCGAGCTGTCCGAGGAAGAAGCGCGCCTCATGCGCTGGCTCGACGCGGGACGGCATGGCGAGATGGATTATATGGCCCGCCATGGCGCACGACGCGCGCGCCCGGCCGAGCTCGTGCCGGGGACCGTGCGCGTGATCAGCGCGCGGCTCAACTACTGGCCGGCCGCGGCGCACGACGCGCGCGCGGTGCTCGAGGATCCGGCGCTCGCCTACGTCGCGCGCTACGCCACGGGCCGCGACTACCACAAGGTCCTGCGCGGCAAGCTCGCCGCGCTGGCACGGCACATCGAAGGCGAAGTGGGTCCGTTCGGCCATCGCGTCTTCACCGACAGCGCGCCCGTCCTGGAGGTCGCCCTGGCCGCACGCGCGGGCCTCGGCTGGCGCGGCAAGCACACGCTGCTCCTGTCGCGCGACGTCGGGTCGTACTACTTCCTGGGCGAGATCTATACCGACCTGCCGCTGCCGCTCACGCCGCCGGCGAGCGCGCATTGCGGCACGTGCACGGCGTGCATCACGGCGTGCCCGACCGGCGCGATCGTGGCGTCGTACGAGCTCGATGCAAGGCGATGCATCTCGTACCTCACGATCGAGCTCAAGGGCAGCATTCCCGAAGCACTGCGGCCGCTGATCGGCAATCGCGTCTACGGCTGCGACGATTGCCAGCTCGCGTGTCCGTGGAATCGGCATGCCGTGGCGACGACGACCGAGGATTTCGACGTCGTGCGGAACGGCCTCGATGATGCGTCGCTGACGACACTCTTCGCATGGACCGAGGACGAATTCCTGCGCAACACCGAAGGCAGCGCGATCCGGCGCATCGGCTACGAGCGCTGGTCGCGCAACGTGGCGGTGGCCCTCGGCAACGCGGCGCCCGGGCGGGGAATCGTCGATGCGCTCGAGCGGCGCGCGAACGACCCGTCGCCACTCGTGCGCGAGCACGTTGCGTGGGCGCTCGCGCGGCAGCGCCAGGCGACGATCCAACCGCGGGCATGACGCAGGGCGCGACCCCGACCGTCACGCGCGCCGCGTCGAGTCAGATACGCACGCTTGTGCCGGGCGGCGCCCACCGCCTGAGCATGGCGAGGAACTTGCGCCGGTCGTAGCCGCTTCCCGATTCGAGCCGGCCCGTGTCCTGCGAATGGAGGAGACGCCCGCCCGCGTCGAGCACGAAAAGATGCGGATACCCGGCCACCTTCGGCCAGCGCGCGAGCAGCGCCTCGTTGCGGTTCTCCTTCGAGAAATTCACCTTGACCCAGATGTACTTCGCATCGATCAGCGAGCGAACGTCGGCGTTGCCGGCGATGAAGCGGTCGAGAACATGGCACCACGAGCACCATTCGCCGCCCACGTCGACGATGACGTGCTTGCCCTGCGCATTCGCGAGCGCGATGGCGTAGGCAACGTCGGTGGCAGCGTCGCGCGACGGGTCGAATCGCGCGGGCAGATCGGCGGCCGCGGCAACCACGGCAAACGCAAGAAGCGCGATGGCGATCGCCATCGAACCCGCCCGGTGATCGTGCGCCATCGGGCCAACGCGTTTCCGATCGTGCATGGCTCCCTCGATCCTCGACGCTACCGCACGAGCTGATTCATCGTGACGATCGGCAGCATCACCGCAAGCACCAGCACGAGCACGATTGCGCCCATCGCGACGATCAGCGTCGGCTGGATCAGCGCTGCCACCCAGGCGAGCCGTCGCTCGGCCTCGCGCTCCAGTTCCTGCGCCGCGCGCTCGAGCATCGGTGCGAGGGCGCCGCTCAGTTCGCCGTTGGCGATCAGGTGGATCAGAACCGGTGGAAACGCCTTCTGCTCCTTCAGTGCGCGCGACAGCGACACGCCTTCGCGCACGAGCGACGCCGCATTGCGGGCCGCGCGCACGAGCGGGATCATGCGCACGACGTTCGATGCCGCGTCGAGCGAGCGCAAAAGCGGCGCACCGCTGCCGACGAGGATCGCGAGCGTGCTCGCGTAGCGGGCGGTGTCGAGGCTGGCCACGAGGCGCCCGACGCCGGGCAGTCGCAATAGCATCGCGTGGATGCGCGCACGCGACGGCTCGCGGCGCAACGCGGCAACCATCGTGACCACGGCGCCGATCGCGGCGGCAAGCCACAAGGCGCCGGTTGCGCGAAAGAAGCCGCTGACGCCGATCAGCGCCTGCGTCAGCAGCGGCAGCGTCTGGCGGCTCTGCTGGTACACCGACACGACCTGCGGCACGACGTACGTGACCAGCACGGCAATGACACCGACCGCGATGATCGTCACCAGTGCGGGGTAGATCAGCGCGACGATGAACTTCTGGCGCAGCGCGAGCCTTGCATCGAGATACCCGGCGAGCCGCGCGAGCACGTCCGGCAGGCGTCCCGTTTCGGTGCCGGCGGCGATCAACCCGCGGGAGAGCGGCGAGAACGTGCGCGGGTACCGGCTCATTGCGGCTGGCAGCGATTCGCCGGACATCACGTGCGCGCGCAGCGATCGCAGGAGCTTCGCGACCGACGCGTCATCGGCCTGCTCGGCGACGGCACCGAGCGATTGGTCGAGCGGCATGCCCGATTGCACGAGCGTGGCCAGCTGCTGCGTCAAAAGCGCGATCGCCGCTGCCGGCAGGCGCGCGCGCGAAGGCGATCCGTCGCGCCCGGCGGCAGCGTCGACGGAGGTCGGCGTGAGTCCGTCGGCGCGAAGACGCTCGAGCACGCCGCGCACGTTGTCGGCGTCCAGCACGCCCTGGCGCAGGCGCCCCTGCGCGTCGACCGCTTCGTAACGGAACGCACTCATCGCGCGACGCTGCGAAACGCTGGCGCGCTCGGTCGCTGCGAAGCAGCCGGCTTCGACAATGAGGCCGCAAGCCGCGTCATGTCACGCGAGTGAGTTCCGCGAGCGACGTGCGGCCGTCGGCGATCCAGCGCGCGCCGTCGTCGCGAAGCCGCCGCATGCCGGCCCGAAGCGCGGCGTCGCGCAGCGCGAGCTCGCCCGCGCCGTCGTGAATCAGCCGGCGCAGCGTGTCGTCGATGCGCAGCAGCTCGTAGACGCCCGTGCGGCCGGTAAATCCCGTGTGGTTGCACGCGTCGCAGCCGTTGGCGCTCGCGACCGGTTGCGTCGCCGGCAAGCCGAGATCGGCGAGCAGCCGGCCTTCGCCATCGCTCGGCGCTGCACGAACGCGGCACACGGGGCACAGCGTGCGCACGAGCCTTTGCGCGAGCACGCCGAGCAGGCTCGATGCGAGCAGGTACGGTTCGACGCCCATGTCGGCGAGGCGCGTGATCGCGCTGGCGGCGTCGTTCGTGTGCAGCGTCGCAAGCACGAGGTGGCCGGTGAGCGACGCCTGCACGGCGATCTGCGCCGTCTCGAGATCGCGGATCTCGCCGATCATGATCACGTCGGGATCCTGGCGCAGGATCGAGCGCAGCGCACGGGCGAACGTGAGGTCGATCCGCGCATTCACCTGCGTCTGCGCCACGCCGTCGAGCGCGTATTCGATCGGGTCCTCGACGGTCATCATGTTCGTGGTGTCGCGCGGCAGTCGCGACAGCGCGGCGTAAAGCGTGGTCGTCTTGCCCGAGCCGGTCGGCCCCGTGACGAGAAGAATCCCGTGCGGCTCGCGGATCAGCCGATCGAGCGTGTCGAGCGTGTCGCGGCTCATGCCCAGCGTTGCAAGGTCGAGTCGCGCCGATTCCTGGTCGAGAAGCCGCAGCACGACACGCTCGCCGGCACCGGTCGGCAGCGTCGATACGCGCACGTCGACCTGCCGATCGCCGAGCTTCAACGCGATGCGACCGTCCTGCGGAAGGCGCTTCTCGGCGATGTCGAGCCCGGCCATGATCTTGACGCGCGACACCAGCGCACCGTGCAACGCGCGCGGCGGCTCGATTGCGTCGCGCAGCATGCCGTCGATGCGAAAGCGCACGACGGCACGCGCTTCGTACGGCTCGAAATGCAGATCCGACGCTCGCTCGCGCAACGCCTGCAGCAGGAGCGCGTTGATCATGCGGATCACCGGGGCCTGCGCACTGCCGTCGAGCAGATCGTCGCTCGCGGGCATTTCCTGCATCAGGCGCGAAAGATCGGCCTCGTTGGCGAGGCTTTCGCTCATCGCGAGTGCGGCGCCTGCCTGGTTGTAGGCGCGCGCAAGCTCCGCGGCGAACACGTCGGCCTCGACCGGCCGCGTGACGAGCGGACGATCGAGCACGCGGCGAAGCTCGGCAATCGCGTCGGCCGACGCATCGCTGCGCAGCAGCACGACGATCGCCTCGCCCTCTTCGCGCCACGCGAGCACCCCGTGCGTACGCGCGAACGCGTACGGGATACGTTCGGTGGCCCGTTCAGCGGCCGTGGGCGGGCTCGCCATCCTGAACCGGCCGCGGCATGCCGCCCGTCGTGCCCTGCGGTGTTCCGGGCATCGCCCCCTGGGGCGGCAGTTCGGGCACCGTCGGGTCCTTCCAGAACCAGCGCGCGTCGGGCGACGTCTGGATCTGCTGGCCGCGCAGGTAGTCGTACCGCTCGGTCGTGATCTGCTGGCCTTCGTGCGTGCCGCGCACGATCGTCGGTTTCAGGAAGACCATGAGGTTCGTCTTCACGCGCGATCGGTTGTCGTAGCGGAACAGCGACCCGAAGAACGGCACGTCGCCCGCGTAGGGAAGCTTCTGCGTGCCGTCGTTCATCGTGTCCTGGATCAATCCGCCCAGCACCACGATCTGCTGGTCGTCGACGACGACCGACGACTCGAGCGCGCGCTTGGACAGGATCGGTCCGGCGGTCGAGTTCTCCTGCACGCGCGAAACCTCCTGGTAGATGCCGAGGCGCACCGTGCCGCCCTCGGTGATCTGCGGCTTGACGCGCAGCACGAGGCCGACGTCGCGGCGCTCGATCGTCTGGAACGGCTGGACGGTCGCCGTCGTTCCCGTCGTCGCGTACTGCCCGGTGATGAACGGCACGTTCTCGCCGACGATGATGCGCGCCTCCTCGTTATCGAGCGTGAGCAGCGTCGGCGTCGACAGGATGTTCGCCGTCGTGTCCTCCTCGAGAGCGCGCACGAGGAGCCCGAGGTTGCTGATGACGCCGAGCCCCGGGATGCTGATCGAGCCGTTGATGATGCCGAGGTTGAGTCCCTGTCCGAGCGAGCCCAGGTTGACCGACGCGTCGACGATGTTCTGGCCGCTGCCGCGCGCGCCGAAGTTGGTGCCGCCGATGCCCTGCAGTCCGGTGCGGTTGCGGTTCGCACCGGTGAGCACCTGCCACTGGATGCCGAACTCGGCGGCCTTGTCCGACGATACCTCGACGATCAGCGCCTCGACGAACACCTGCGCCCGCCGCGTGTCGAGACGCTCGATCACCGCGCGCAGGTTGTTGTAGACCGGCTCGGGCGCCATGATGATCAGCGCATTGTTCGCCGTGTCGGCTTCGATCATCGCGCCGCCGGCCGCGAAGGCGCCCGACGCTCCCGTCGCATTGGTCGCGAGGGGGCTCGTGGCCGCACTCGACGTGCCGAAGCTCGTCGTCGTCGTTGCGACGCCGACGGGTGCCCCCGCGGCAGGCATGCTGGTCGTCGTGGTGACCGGCGATGCGGGAAGCGTCCCGCGCTCGCCGCCGTAAAGTCCGCGCAGCGTTTCGGCGACCTGCGCCGCCTCGGCGTTGCGCAGGTAGACGATGAACACGTTGCCACCGCTGCGCGACGGCGTATCGAGCTGCTCGATCAGCTGGCGCACGCGGGCGCCGCGCGCGGGATTGTCGGCGCGCACGAGGATGCTGTTCGAGCGCGGGTCGGCGACGAGCGAGACACGCTGCTGCGCCTCGACCTGGGCACCCGGCGCGGACGCGTTCTCGGTCAGCACGCGGTTCACGAGCGCCGCCACGTCGAGCGCCGACGCGTTCTTCACGCGCACGAGCATCGGCTCGCCCGACGGCGGCTGGTCGAGCGACGCGACGATGCGGTCGATGCGCTTGATGTTGTCGGCGTAGTCGGTGACGATGATCGCGTTGTTCGGGATGTACGCCGAGATCGTGTTGTTCGGCGAGACGAGCGGCCGCAGCACGGTGACGAGCTGCGCCGACGACTCGTAGCGCAGCGGAATGACCTGCGTGACGATCCGGTCGCCGCTTGCGTTGACCGTGCCGTGCGCGACCGGCCCCGCCTGCGTCTTCGCTTCGGCTTCGGGAACGATCTTCGTGATGCCGTCGCTTTCCACCGCGGCGAAGCCCTGCATGCGCAGCGCCGACAACAGGGTCGGATAGACGAGCGGCTTCGCGACCGGATGCGCGGACACGATGTTGACCGTGCCCTTCACGCGTGGATCGAGAAGGAAGTTGCGGCCGGTGATCTCGCCCACCGCCTTCACGACCGCGTCGATGTCGGCGTTGACGAAATTCAGGGTGACCGTATCGCTATCCTGCGCGTGGCCGCGCCCCACGCCGAGCAGCAGCGCGGCCAGCAGCACCACGGTGCGCCGGAGGTACCAGCGTGACGATCGGATTGCGCAATGGCCTGCGGTCGCGCGGTGCGGGTTGCGCAGGAGGGATGAAACGACGGCCATCGACGCGAGAATTCGGGCTCCGGGGATCCCTGTCGTGACGTCGTCGCCTTCCGGAGAGCGACGCGAAGCGGAATCGGCGGCGATAATAGCATGGGGTATCGGCGCTCTCGGCAAGCATCGGGCCGCCTTCCCCCCGCGAACGCTGAATCCGCCGGCGCGCCTCGCTGCATCCAATCGGCGACAGGTTCGAGGGAGCATGCATGCAGCATCGGTACGGTTACGTCGCCGGGGACAGCGTCCGCCGGCTGGTTCTCGGCGCGGCCTTCGCGCTGGGTCTTGCGTTCGCGATGGCGCCGCACATGGAAAGCGTGCGGGCGGCCGATCTCGCCATCGGACCGATGGCGCAAGCCGGCTCGCCCGCGGGCCGCACGCCGGCGCCCGCTGTCGCAGCGCAGGCGCCCGCGGCCGAGACCGCTGCCCCGCCGAAGGCGGACGCGCCGGACAAGGCCGACGCCGACGCTGCGGACGACGCCAACGACGCGTCCAGCGAGCCCGACAAGGCCTCGCCGAAAGGCTCGGATATCGGCCATCACGGCATTGTCATCGAGAAGGGCGCGGGCAAGATCCG
>DASSVX010000037.1:0-6371 GCA_035705655.1 Casimicrobiaceae bacterium | reverse complement strand
GCGCTCGCATACAGCTTCCACGCTGCGGTGTACGTCGCGTCGAGCGCAACGGCGTGCTCGAGCGCGTCGATCGCGGCGTCCCACTCGCTCGCCTTCAGGTGCTCGTTGCCGATCGAATAGCGCAGCAGCGCACTGTCCTTGCCCGACGCGAGCATCCGCTCGAAGCTGCGCAATGCCGCGCTCTTCGCCGGCGGCGCCGGCCCTGAAGACGCGTCGTCGGCCATGGTCGCGCCCTATTTCGTCACGAGCTCGCCGGTCTCGCAATCCACGCGGCGCAGCGGATAGATGACCTTCTTGTCGCTGCCGTTCAGCGCGCCTTCGATCGTCTCGTACAGCCAGCCCTCGGTGCCGCGGCGATACACGAGACGCGCGGGAAATGCATCGGCGGTATTGGCGAACGTGAAGATCGTGTCGTTGCCGTCGGTCGCGGTGGCCGAAAGCTTGAACGAGATCTCCTTGCGGTCTCCCGAGAATTGCGTGAAATAGACGCCGTCCGGCCGCGCGTCGATGCGCAGGAATTCGTAGTCCTGCATCGCGCCGCCCGACACTTGCTGGCCGGCGCCGATCAGCATGCCGCCACGCAACGGCAGCCACGTTTCGCGGAACTCGCGCGCGTTGACGTTCCCCTGCCAGCACCCGGCAAGCCACGAAAGCGGCGCGAGCGGTCCCGTCGCTGCGGGCGCGGCGGGTGCCGACGCTACCGGTGCGGACGGCGCAATTCGTGCCGGTGCCTCGGGCTGCGCGCAGCCCGCAAGCCAGGCACATGCGGCAAGCACCAGCGTCGATGCGCGGCGCCGTTTCGATCGTTCGGGATTCATCGCATCGGGAGCACGTTCATTGCTGCCGCGCGAGCGGCAGATTCATGATCAGGTTCTGCGGCTTCAACCGCAGCCGATTGCGCTCGTCCATCGCCATGGCGAGCCACACGGGACGACCCGCGATCGCGCTTCGCATGTCGGCCGGATTGTCGAAATCGAGCCGGAACAGGCACAGCAGCCGCTTCATCCGCGCATCGTCCACTGGCTGTCGATTGTATAGGTCGTTGAGGATGGCGCTCGCCTCGGCGTCGAGTCCGACGTGCCAGCGCCAGTGCGCGTCGTCGATCTCGCGCTCGACGCGAATGGCGACTTTCACGCCGAGGAAATGCGCGATCCACGCTTCCATCACGCGCAACAGCGCGTTCAGCGCGGCGGCGCCGCGATTGAGGCTGACCGAAAAATCGTGACGCTCGTCGCGTTCCCAGTACGATTCGGCGTTGTCGCGGTCGAGGACATCGAGATCGACCGTGCGCAGCGGCGTGCGGTTCCGCGCGAGCAGCTCGCCGAGCGAGCCGAATGCGCCGCCTTCGGCAAAAAGCTCGACGGTCGTTTCGTCGGCGGCCATGACCGCGCCGTCTTCGGTCACCGCGATCTTCTGCGTGCGAAAAAGCATCTCCGCGGCGCGGACGGCGAGCGGATCGGCGTCTTCGCCGAGGATGTGGCGCAGCAGGATCTGCGTGAGCTGTGCCACGAAAAGCGGTGGCACGTCGACGCCATCCCCGGCGAAGAGCCTCACGTAAGCCGCTTCGATCGAAGCCGCGGCGACCAGCCGCTCGCGAAAGCGCAGCCAGATCGCGTAGTTCTCGCGCGCGTCGGCATCCTCGACCGCGTCGAGTGTCGCGGCCGGCACATCGGCCCGGGGTGCTGCGAGGAGCGCGTCGTGCAGCGCAAGCTCGGCCCGTCCCGATTCGGGGACGGGTGCAAGCTCCGGGCGCGCGAGGAGGCTCCGCAGGAAATCATCGGTGACCGCAAGCGTGCCGTCGCCGGCACGCACCAGGAGCCGGTAGCCGCAGCCACGCCAGAAATCAGGCACGCTTCCCGCCGCCTTTCCCGAGCGTGTGGCCAGGACGCGCCGGTGCCGGTTGCCTACCGGAACGTGTAGGTGATCTGCGCCGAGAAGATGTTGACGTTCGCGTCGTAATGCCCGCTCACGAGCCCGTTCGAAGCGGTGGAGCCCGCGTTCTGGTTGATGTCGCCGTTGCGCATCGGTATGTAGACGTAGCCCGCATCGAGCGCGAGGTTGCGGTTGAACCGGTACTTGGCACCCACGGCGATCCACATGCGGTCCGAATCGGGCAGGCGCGCCGTGCGGTCGACGGAGTTCACCGGCGACTGATCCCATGCAAGTCCGCCGCGGAAGGTCCACGCATCGCTCCAGTGATACGTGGCACCCACCGAGAAGCGCCAGGCATCGTCGAAGTTTTCCGGCGTGTTCGCGAGCACCTCGCCGGTGGTGCGGATGAACTCGAGCTGCTTGAACACCGACCAGCGCGTGAACTGCACGTCGGCCATCACGTCCCAGCGCTCGTTCGCTTGATGGAAGATCGACAGATTCGCGACATCGGGCAACTTGATGTTGGCCCTCACGCCGCCATTGGCCAGCGCGGCGTTCACGTTGGTCGCGAGCCCGCCGACGACCGGCGCGAGCTGCGGCGGGAGCGAAGGCAGCGCCGGGTTGTCGAAGCTCACGTTCGCGTTCACGTTGTACTTCACCGAGGATCGGTAGCTGGCGCCGATGCGCGTCTGCGGTGTCACGTCCCACAGGAGGCCGGCGTTCCATCCCCACGTGCTGTCGTCGCCTTCGATCTTCGCCTTCGACTCGAGGCCGGGCGTGAGACCGACGATCACCGGCACCAGTGCGCCGGGAATGAGCCCGCGCGCCGCCGCCTGGCCGGCGGCGAGCGCGAGTGCCCCGCTGTAGTTGACGCGGCTCGTAAGCTCCGCGTCAAGCCGCTGCCAGTCGACGCCGACGCCCACCGCGAATGCATCGTTGACCCGCCATGACACCGCCGGGTTGACGTTGATCGTCTTGATGTCGGACTTGACGGCCTGGAAACGCCCAAGCCAGTTGTCGTCGTACTCGGTGACGAGCCCGAAGGGCGCGTTCACGCCGAGGCCGACGCTCCATTGGCGGTTGATCGGCAGGGCGACGTAGAGATTGGGGACCACGTTGAGACTTCCCGCATCGCCTCCGGTCCCGCCGAGCGGTTGAAATGCAGCCGGCTGCGAACCCTCGTCGCGGAACTTGAACGACGGCGTGATGAAGTGCACCGCCAGCGCTGCTTCGGGCGCAGCAAGACGCGCAAGACCCGCGGCATTGGACCACAGCGTGCTCGCGTCCTCGGCCGAAGCGGCACCGCCGGCGAAGGCATTTCCGATGGCGCTGCCGGAACTCTCCTGCAGTGCGAATCCGGCACCGAACGCGGCGCCGGTGGAAAGCGTGAATGCGATGCCGCTGATCGCGGCGGCGATGCGCGTACGGCTGACGGCTCCGGATTTCATCCTCGAAACTCCCCTGGTTCGTTTCGACGGCATCCCCGAACGCGGCCGGCGTATCGGTGCGCCGATCTCGGCGTTGACCTACGGATCACTATACATCCTGACTTCATGCAGGAAGCGTTCCGCGGACGCCGGGATGCATCGCGCATCGACGGATGTGGTGCGGCCGATACAGCGCCGGACCGCGGAGGCGCGTTGCGGGATGGCGCTAGCTGGCGAGCGGCGGTAATTGGCGCGGCCGTCGATCGGGGCCGACCGCAACGTACGTGAGGCTCGCCTCGGTCACTTTGACGACGATTTCCTCGTCGGGATTGCGCTGCGCATAGACCTCGACCGCAACGGTGATCGACGTGCGGCCCGTGCGCTCGATCGTCGCGTAGATCGACACGACGTCGCCGATGAGCACCGGCTCCTTGAAGACGAACGAGTTGACGGCAACGGTTGCGACTCGCCCGCGTGCACGGCGCGATGCGGGTATGGCGCCCGCGATGTCGACCTGCGACATGATCCAGCCGCCGAAGATGTCGCCATGGAAATTCGCATCGGCGGGCATCGGGGTTACGCGCAGCGCAGGCATGCCGGGCGGCAGGTGGACGGGGGATTCGCTCATTCGCTCCTCTTTCGTTCTACGCGGCATCCTTCGCTTCGTCGCGCAGTTCGCGGCGAAGGATCTTGCCGACGTTCGACTTCGGCAGGTCGCTGCGAAACTCGATCTCGCGCGGGCACTTGTATCCGGCGAGGTGGCGCCGGCAATGCGACAGCAGCGCAGACCCGGTGAGCCGGTCGTCCTTTCTGACGACGTAAAGCTTCACCGCCTCGCCGGACTTGCCGTCGGGAATGCCCACCGCCGCGCACTCGAGCACGCCGTCGTGCATCGCGACGATGCCTTCGATCTCGTTCGGATACACGTTGAATCCCGACACGAGGATCATGTCCTTCTTGCGGTCGACGATGCGTATGTAACCACGCTCGTCGATCGTGCCGATGTCGCCGGTCATGAAATAGCCGTCGGGCGTCATCGCTTTCGCGGTCTCGTCGGGACGCTGCCAGTACCCGGCCATCACCTGCGGCCCCCTGATGCAGATTTCCCCCGGCTCGCCCGCCGCGACGTCGTTGCCGGCATCGTCGCGCAGCACGACGTCGGTCGACGAGATCGGCAAGCCGATCGACCCGTTGAACTGCGGCAGGTCGAGCGGATTCATCGTCGCCGCCGGCGACGTTTCGGTGAGCCCATACGCTTCGATGAGCGGCACCCCGGTGACTTCCTTCCATCGCTTCGCCACGGCCTCCTGCACCGCCATGCCGCCGCCGAGCGTCAGGCGGAACGCACTGAAATCGAGCCGGCGGAAGCGCGCGTTGTTGAGCAGCGCGTTGAACAGCGTGTTGACGCCCGTCATCGCGGTGAACCGGCAGCCGCGCATCGTCCTGACCATGCCGCCGATGTCGCGCGGATTCGTGATGAGCACGTTCTCGCCGCCGATCGACATGAAGACGAGACAGTTCGCGGTCAGCGAAAAGATGTGGTAGAGCGGCAGCGGCGTCAGGATCACCTCGCGGCGCCGCTCGTCGAGGAACGGGCGCAGCCACGCGCGTGCCTGCAGCAGGTTCGCAACGATGTTCCGGTGCAACAGCATCGCGCCCTTCGCGACACCGGTCGTGCCGCCCGTGTACTGAAGAAACGCGACATCGTCGTGACCGATCGGAATGCGCGAAAGCGCGTGTTTGCGGCCCGCCTTCATCGCATCGGTGAAGCGGATCGCGCCGGGCAGCGTCCACGGCGGGACCATGCGCTTGACGCGGCGCAGGACGAGATCGACGATCCGGCCCTTGACCGCGAGAAGCTCGCCGATCGACGTGACGATCACGTGCCTGATGCGCGTGCGCGCAATCGCCTGCGAAAGCGTCCGCGCGAAGTTCTCGACGACGACGATCACCTCGGCGCCCGAATCGACGAGCTGGTGCTCGAGCTCGCGCGCCGTATAGAGCGGGTTGACGTTGACCACCGTGCAGCCGGCGCGCAGCGTTCCGAACACGCAGATCGGATACTGCAGGATGTTCGGCATCATCAGCGCCACGCGCGTGCCGCGAGTGCAGCCGATGCCCTGCAGCCAGCCGCCGAACGTCGACGACAATGCGTCGAGGTCGGCAAACGTGATCGCGCGTCCCATGCAGGTGAACGCGGGCCGCTTCGCGTATTTGCGGCAGCTTTCCTCGAACACGTCGCGCACCGACTGGTATTCGCCGACGTCGATTTCGGCGGGCACGCCGGGCGGATACTGCGAAAGCCAGACGCGTTCCATGGCGCGGTCTTCTAGGCTGTTTGAAGCGAACGCGCGTAATGCATCGGACCGCCGCGAAACGGCGCGAAGCCTGCGCCGAAGATCGCTCCGGCGTCGACCAGGTCGGCGTCACCGACGATGCCCTCGGCGAGCGCCGACTTCGCCTCGGCGACGAGCGGATCGACGAGCCGGCGACCGAGACCCGTCGGCACGTTGGCCGGCGCCTGCTTCTGCACGCGACCGTTGACCCAGGCGTAAAAGCCACGACCCGTCTTCTTGCCGAGCTCGCCCGCAGCGACGTGCGCCGCGAGTGCACGTGGCGCCTGCGCCTGCGCATCGAGCAGGCGCCCGACGGCTGCGCAGATATCGAGGCCGACCGTGTCGGCGAGCTCGATCGGACCCATCGGCATGCCGAACGCGACGGCCGCCTCGTCGATGACCTCGGGCGCGAGACCCTCGTCGACACAGCGCATGGCGGTCATCAGGTAGGGTGCAAGCACGCGATTCACCAGGAACCCCGGGGCGCTTTTGACCGGCAGCGGCAACTTGTCGATCGCGCGGACGAACGCGGCGCCGCGCGCGACGATCGCGGGGTCGCTGTCGCGGCCGGCGACCACCTCGACGAGCATCATCTTCGCGACCGGGTTGAAGAAGTGCAGACCGATCAGGCGCGACGGCACGCGCAGCGCGGTCGCGATCGTCTCGAGCGGGATCGACGACGTGTTCGTCGCGAGGATCGCCTGCGGCTTCGCGCGCGCCTCGACGTCGGTGAACA
>DASSVX010000036.1:0-11631 GCA_035705655.1 Casimicrobiaceae bacterium | reverse complement strand
ACGAGGGGATGGCCGATGCCATGGTGCGCTACGGGTCCTCCGCGGTGCCCGGCACCCGAATGGAGAAATCGGCCGTCCTCGTCCCGCTGGCCGTCGGCGACCAGGCGCGCGGGCTGATTGCGCTCGCGAACCTCGATCGCGAGCACGCGTTCTCCGACTCCGACGTGCGCCTGCTGCAGACGCTCGCCAACAGCATGAGCGTGGCGCTCGAGAACGCGCGGCTTTTCGACGAGACGCAGCGCCTCCTCAAGGAGACCGAGCAGCGCAACGCCGAGCTCGCGATCATCAACGAGGTCCAGGCGGCGCTCGCCTCCGAGCTCAACATCCAGGGGATCTACGACGCGGTCGGGGACAAGGTGCGCGACCTGTTCCGCCGCACCGACATGTCGATCCGCATCCACGACCCGCGCACCGACCTCGTCCAGTATCCGTACACGTACGAGCGCGGCGAGCGCATTGCCATCGCGCCGCACCCGCTCGACGACCACGGCATCACCGCGCACGTGATGCGCACGCGCGAGACGCTGGTCATCAACGAGAACATGGCGGACGCGCTCGTCAGGTACGGCTCGACGACCATTCCCGGCACGCTGATGGCCCGCTCCGCCATCTACGTGCCGCTCGTGGTCGGCGATCAGGTACGCGGGCTCCTCGGACTCACCAACATGGAGCGCGAGAAAGCGTTCGGGGCATCCGACGTAAGGCTGCTCTCGACGCTGGCCAACACGATGAGCGTCGCGCTCGAGAACGCGCGCCTCTTCGACGAGACGCAGCGGCTGTTCCAGGAGGAGCGCCAGCGCGCAGCCGAGCTCGCGATCATCAACAGCGTGCAGCAGGGACTGGTATCGAAGCTCAAGATCCAGGCGATCCACGACCTCGTCGGCGACAAGCTGCGCGAGCTCTTCGACACGCAAGGGATCAGTCTCGTCTCGTTCGACCTCTCCAGGAACACGCGGCACTATCACTACCTGTTCGAGCGCGGCCGGCGCTTCGAGCTCGATGACGCGCCGATCGCACCGCTGTCGCGGCACATCATCGCCACGCGCAGGGCGCTGGTGGTCAACGAGAGCTTCGCCGAAAGCCTTGCGGCGATCGGCATCGAGGCAAGCACGGTGCCGGGAACCGAGCCGACGAAGTGCGTCGTGCGCGTGCCCATTCTCGTCGGCAACGAAGTGCGCGGCGTCATCGGGCTCGACAACGTCGACCGCGAGAACGCGTTCAGCGACTCCGACGTGCGGCTGCTCACGACGCTCGCGAGCAGCATGAGCGTCGCCCTCGAAAACGCGCGGCTCTTCGAGGAAACAACACGCCTTCTGCAAGAGACCGAACAGCGCGCCGCCGAGCTGACGACGGTCAACACGATCGGGCAGGCGATCGCGAGCCAGCTCGATCTCGACGTGTTGATCCGCTTCGTCGGCGAGCGCATGCGCCAGACGTTCCACGCCGACATCGTCTACGTTGCGCTCGTCGACAAGGCAACGGGCATGATCCGCTTCCCTTACGCGCATGGCGACGAAATGACGCCGATGCGTGCCGGCGAAGGACTCACCGGCAGGATCATCGACACTGCGCGGCCGCTGCTGATCAATGCGGGGCTCGAGGACGCGACCTCCGCGATCGGCGCGACGAGTGTCGGCGCGGAAGCCAAGTCGTACCTCGGCGTCCCGATCCTGCAGGGCAGCGAGGCAATCGGCGCGATCAGCGTACAGAGCACGCAGCACGAAGGGCGCTTCACCGAGGCCGACCAGCATCTGCTCGCGACCATCGCGGCCAATGTCGGTGTCGCGATCCAGAACGCCCGGCTGTTCTCGGAAACCCACGAGGCGCGCGCGGCGGCCGAGCAGGCGAACAAGGCGAAGAGCGCGTTCCTTGCCAACATGAGCCACGAGCTGCGCACGCCGCTCAATGCAATCATCGGCTTCACCCGGATCGTGCGGCGCAAGGCCGAAGGCGCACTGCCTGCGAAGCAGACCGAAAACCTCGACAAGGTCCTGACCAGCGCCGAGCACCTGCTGTCGCTGATCAACACGGTGCTCGACATCGCGAAGATCGAGGCGGGCCACATGGACGTCACCGCCTCGAACTTCAATGCGAGCCAGCTGATCGACCAGTGCATCACGACCGCGACGCCGCTGCTGAAGCCCGGCGTGTCGCTGGTCAAGGCGTATCGCAACGACGTTCCGCCTGCGCATTCCGACCAGGACAAGATCAGGCAGATCCTGCTCAACCTGCTCGGCAACGCAGCCAAGTTCACGCACCGGGGCACGATCACGGTCGCGGCGACCACCGGCGCCGGCCTGTTGTCGATTGCAGTGACCGATACCGGCATCGGCATCGCCGAGGAGGCGATCGGGCGCATCTTCGACGAATTCCAGCAGGCGGACACGAGCACGACGCGCCAATACGGCGGCACCGGCCTCGGCCTTTCGATCAGCCGCAGCCTGGCGCGCCTGCTCGGCGGCGACATCACGGTAACGAGCAAGCCCGACGCCGGCTCGACGTTCACGCTGACGGTGCCGTTGACGTACGGCGTGCAGCCGACGCGCCAGCAGGCGGGCGTGCAACCGGCGCCGCCGATGCGCCGCGACCGGCCCATCATCCTCGCCATCGACGACGACCCGAACGATCTCGAGATCCTGCGCGAGAGCCTCGGCGAGGCGGGTTACGAGGTCATGGGTGCCGCGAGCGGCGAGGAAGGCATCGCCCGGGCGAAGCAGATTCGTCCGGAGGTGATCACGCTCGACGTGATGATGCCCACGAAGGATGGCTGGCAGGTGCTGTTCGACCTCAAAGCCGACGCGGCGACGCGCGACATTCCGGTGATCATGCTGACGATCGTCGACAAGAAGCCCCTCGGTTTCGAGCTCGGGGCGGCCGATTACCTGCTGAAGCCGTTCGACACCGATGCGATCGTGACGGCGCTGCGGCGCGTCGCGGACCGCAACGGCGGACATGCGCCGAAACGGATGCTGATCGCCGACGACGACCCGAACGTCATCGACATGGTGCGCCAGCTCGTCGGCGCGCAGTACGAGCTGCATTCGGCGGGCGACGGCATCGATGCCCTTGCCGCGATCGCGCGCGATCGCCCGGACGTCATCCTGCTCGATCTCATGATGCCGCGTCTCGACGGGTTCGGCGTGATCGAGCAGTTGCGCCAGGACCGGGCGAATCCCGCCATTCCCGTCGTCGTACTCACGGCGAAGAGCCTGTCGGCCGCGGAGATGGAAGGCCTTTCGACGCGCGTCGCGAAGGTGATTCAGAAGCAGGGTCTCGCCGGGGACGCACTGATCCGGGAGATCGAGTCCGCCCTCGCCCGCCCGCCAGTGATCGTCAATTGAAAAGGCGCGGATGAAGAAGATCCTCATCGTCGAAGACGTCGACCTCAACGTCGAACTGCTCACCCAGCTCCTCGAAGACGACTACGCGCTCGCGATCGCGAAGGACGGCGAGGAGGGCGTCGCGCTCGCCACCAGCGAACGCCCCGATCTGATCCTGATGGACATGTCGCTGCCGCTGTGCGACGGCTACGAGGCGACGCGGCGCATTCGCGCCGCCGGTCTCGTCATGCCGATCATCGGCCTGTCCGCCCACGCGATGGCGGGGGATGCGGAGCGCGCGATCGCGGCCGGTTGCGACGACTACCTGACGAAGCCGCTGAACGATGCGCTGCTGTTCGACAAGCTCGACCATTACCTGAATGCCTGACGTTCCAGCGGCGTCGCGTCCGAAAATCCTCATCGTCGACGACGAGCCGTACAACGTCGATTTCCTCGAGCAGGAGCTCGACGACCTCGGATACGACACCGTCAGTGCGTTCGACGGCGGGCAGGCCCTCGCGCAGGTGCGCGCGCAGGCGCCCGACCTCCTGCTGCTCGACATCATGATGCCGGTGATGGACGGTTTCGCGGTGTTGGAGCGTCTCAAATCGGACACGACGACGCGCGACATCCCGGTGGTCATCATCTCGGCGGTCAACGACCTTTCGAGCATCGTCAAAGGCATCCAGCTCGGTGCCGACGATTACCTGCCGAAGCCGTTCGAGCCGGTCATCCTCCAGGCGCGCATCCGTAGCGGACTGGACAGGAAACTGCGGCGCGACCTGGAAATCGAGTATCTGCGACAAGTGGAGCGGCTGACGGCCGCCGCCGAGTCGGTGCAGGCGAGCGCGTACGACGAGAGTGCGATCGCGCCCGTCGCGGCACGCGGCGATGCGCTCGGCAACCTCGCGCGCGTATTCCGCAAGATGGCGAAGGAAGTCGTCGCGCGCGAGCAACGGTTGCGCCAGCAATTGCGCCAACTGCAACTCGACATCGAGGAGCAGCGAAGCAATGCGGCCGACACGACCACGAGCTACGTGCCGATGGATCGCCGGCAGGCGCTGGCGCGCGGCACGCAGCTTCCGCAGCGGATGCAGGGAACGGCGCTGTTCGCCGACATCTCGGGTTTCACGCCGCTGACCGAATCGTTCGCGCGGGAGCTTGGGCTGCAGCGCGGTGCCGAGGAAGTCACGCGGCAGGTGAATCGCGTGCACGCGGCGCTGATCGCCTGCGTACACCGCTATCAGGGCAGCGTCGTCGGTTTCGGCGGCGATGCGATCACCTGCTGGTTCGATGCCGATCCGGGACTGCGTGCGGTCGCGTGCGGCCTTGCCATCCAGGCGGCAATGCGCGAGTTCGCCGATATCGTCGCGCCGGGTGGCCTCGTCATTTCGCTCGGCGTCAAGGTCGCGGTGGCTGGCGGCACCGCGCGGCGCATGCTCGTCGGCGATCCGCGCGTCCAGCTGCTCGACGTGCTCGGCGGTCGCATGTTCGACGAGCTCGCGGTGGCCGAGCACCACGCAATGCGAGGCGACGTGATCGTCACGGACGCGGTCGCGACCGCGCTGCGCGACCACGCGCACATTGGCGACTGGCGTGACGATCTGCGATTCGCGGTGGTGGAAGCGCTGGCTGCGCCGGTGCCCACGGCGCCGTGGCCCGATATCGCGCCGGACGCGATCGGCGACGAGCACGCGAGTGCGTTCCTGCCGCCTGCCGTCCGCGACAAGGTGCGCGCCGGCCAGAGCGCATTTTTGTCCGAGCTGCGTCCCGCGGCGGCGCTGTTCCTGCGCTTCGAAGGCATCGACTACGACGACGACGCGAACGCCGAGCGCAAGCTCGACCGATTCACGCGGTGGGTGCAGACCGTTGCGCAGCGGCACGACGGTGCCCTGCTGCAACTGACGCTCGGCGACAAGGGGTCGAGCTTCTACCTGACGTTCGGCGCGCCGGTTGCGCACTACGACGATGCGACGCGCGCGATTCGCGCCGCCCTCGAGTTGCAGACGCCGCCCGCGGAGCTCGATTACATCGGCTGCGTGGCGATCGGCGTCGCGCATGGCCCGGTACGCGCGGCCGCTTACGGCAGCGCCGCACATCGGGCGTACAGCGTGATCGGCGACAAGGCGAATCTTGCGGCGCGACTCATGATGCAAGCGCCCGAACACGGCACGCTGTGCGACGAGGCCGTGCACGCGGCGGCGCGCGAACACGTGGCGTTCGATGCGCTGGCACCGGTCCTCGTCAAGGGAAAGTCGCTGCCTGTCGCGGTCTACCGCCCGCGGGCCGAACGCGCGCACGAGCCAGAGCGCGACGGCGTCGACCGGGCGGCGCTCGTCGACCGGCTTTCACCCGCCGAGCAGCTCACGCTCAAGACCGCAAGCGTGATCGGGCACGTCTTCGCGCACGCCACGTTGCAGGCCGTGTATCCCGATGACGGCGAGCGGCAAAACGTCGCCAGCCACCTCGATGCGCTGGTCGCGCTCGAGTTCATTGCTCCGCTCGCGGACGGCGGTGAGCGGGTTTACGCGTTCGCCGAGCCGGGCACGCGCGAGGCCGCGTATGCGCGGATGCTGTTTGCGCAGCGAAGACAGCTCCATCGTGACGTCGCCCAGTGGTACGAGCACGCCTATGCAGCCGACCCCGCGCCGCACTACGCGACGCTCGCGCGTCACTGGCGCGCCGCGGACGAGCCTGCGAAGGCGATCCATTATCTCGAGAAGGCCGGCGAGATCGCGCGCCTCAACGGCGCGTACGAGGAAGCGCAACGGTACTTCACCGAGTCGCTTGCGATCGATCGTCGCGGGTCGGTGCTGTCGAGCGACTACGCCGATTGACGCTCGTAACCGCTGCGCGCGGCGACGCGAACCGGCAGCGGCCGTCATGTCGGTCCCCACGTATAATCGCCCTCGCGAAGCCCTCCAGATCGTCGCTGCCTCGGGTTGCCCGAGGGAGAGGAAAGTCCGGGCTCCACAGAGCAGGATGCCGGGTAACGCCCGGCCGCAACAGCCAAGGCCTCGCGGCCGCGGCGAAGGCGAGGAACAGGGCCACAGAGACGAGTCGCTTCCTTCGGGAAGCGGGTGAAACGCGGCAACCTCCATCCGGAGCAACGCCAAATAGGCGGACGACGACGCTGCTCGCCGAGTCCGCGGGTAGGCGGCTCGAGCCCGCCGGCAACGGCGGGCCTAGAGGAATGACGGTCATAGCGTGCGGATTGCGCACGCCGTAACAGAACCCGGCTTATCGGGGGGCTTCGCATGACTTTTCGCGTCCGGGCGGAAGCCCGGATCCTGGGCCGCTTGCACCGGCGATGGCAAACCGAGGCGCGAGCGTGAGCGGCGCCATCACCGCCAGCAGCCAGGAGGCTGCGGACGCCGGCGTGCGCGTGCTTCACGCTGGCGGCAACGCGGTCGATGGCGCAATCGCGGCGGCGCTCGCCACGTGCGTCGCCGACCCCTCGAATGCGGGACTCGGCGGCTACGGCGGGTTCATGCTCGTCAAGCGACGCGGTCAACCCGCGCGGTGCATCCAGTTTCCGCTGTGCGCTCCATCGAACGCGTCGCCCGACATGCTTGCGCGTGAATATCCCGATTCCGGGCCCGCGTGCTCTTCGGTACCCAACGTCGTGGGCGGGCTCGCGCGTGCAACGCGCGAGTTCGCCACGCTCCCCTGGGCGACGTTGGTGCAGCCCGCGATCGATCTCGCGCGCACGGGTGTCGTTGCCAATGCGCCCACGCGGCGTGCACTCGAGCTCTGTCGCGGACTTCGCTTCGTCAGCGAATGCTTCGTCCTGCAGGAGGAGCGTCGCGGCCGCGAAACGCGGCTCAGCTTCCGGCAACCCGCACTCGCGGCGACGCTGCAGAAGCTCGCGGATGCCGGTCCGGAATGGTTTTACGAGGGGCCGCTCGGCCGCGCCGCGCAGCAGGCCTCGCAGCACGCGGCGGGCAACTCGATGCTCGAGGATTGGCTTCGCCAGGAGGAGACGGTCGAAGCCGTCGTCGCTGCGACGCTCGAGTGCGATGGCTTGCGCATCTGCGCCGCACCGCTCGGCCTCACCGGTTCGGCATGTCTTTTCGCGATGTATACCGCGGCTTCGCGCATCAGCGCACGCTTGCGCTTGACGGAAGGTAATGCGATCGCGGAGCTTGCAAGCGCGATGGCCTCCGTCTGGCAATACCGTTTTGCAGTGCCCGCCGGAAACGACTTCTCCACCGTGGATATTCCCGAATGGGTGGACGCCGCGCTCGCGTACGATCGCGAATCACCGGTCATGCCCGATCCGTCGCACACGGCGCATCTCAATGCCGTCGACGGCGACGGAACCCTGGTCGCTCTCACGTTCACGCATGGGCATGCGCCATTCGGCGCGCGTTGGGCGATTCCAGGATCGGGCGTGATCATGAACGCGGGCATGCACAACTTCACGGCCTCCCCCGTGATCAAGCGGCGCGAACGCTGGTTCGGCGTCAGCAACATGACGCCCACCATCGCCGTCGACGCCGAGGGCAGCGGCCTGGCGCTGGGATGTCCCGGCGCGCGCCGAATCCCATCCAGCATCGCGATGGCGCTTGCGTGGCATCGGCTGGCCGGCCATGGCTTGCAGCGGGCCGTGAGCGCGGGACGGGTGCATGCGGAGGATCGCACGCGGGTCGGCTGCGAAACCACGCGTCTTGGGCCGGCCTGCGTCGAAGCGCTGCGTCGCCGATTTGCGTCCGTCGAGAACGAAACGGGCGAAAGCTATTATGGGCCGTTGACGGCGATTCGATGCGCGCCGAGCGGCATCGAGCTCGGGCTCGATGACCGGCTGTTCGGCGGGTTCGGTGCGCACACTTGACCTTTGCGCCGTTACGCGAATGCACGAACATCCCTTGACGGTCTGCGGTTTCCTCGGATTCGGCGAAGTTGCCTCACGCTTCGCGCAGCGCTTGCGCGAACGCGGTGTGCGCGTGCTCGCCTACGACGTGTTGCTCGACCGCCCCGGTGGACGCGACGCGCTCGTCTCGCGAGCCGCCGGCCCGCCGCCCGACCTCCTGCCGCTGGCGGAACTGACTGCGCAAGCCGATATCGTCCTGTCGACGGTGACGACGGACGTTGCGCTGTCCGCCGCGAAGAATTGCGTCGGGCTGCTGCGCGCGGGCCAGGTCTATGTCGACCTCAATGCGACGTCGCCTTCGGTAAAGTGCGAAGCGGCCTCGGTCATCGCGCAATCGGGCGCCGATTTCGTGGAGGGCGCGATCCTCTCCGCGATTGGTGTTGCGGGGGCCGATGCCAAGGTGCTGCTCTGCGGCGCACGCGCCGCCGAAGTCACCGCGTCACTGTTCAAGCTGGGGCTGAACGTCCACGCATACGGGATCGAAATCGGCAAAGCTTCCAGCTTCAAGATGCTGCGCAGCGTCTTTTCGAAAGGCGTCGAGGCGCTGCTGATCGAATGTCTTCTCGCGGGGCGCCGCGCCGGCATCGAGCAGGCGTTGTGGGAGGAAATCGTCGCCACGATGGACGCTGCGCCGTTCGCCGACGTCGGCGGAAACTGGGTGCGCACGCACGCAAGCGCACACGTCCGCCGCTACCACGAAATGCTGCAGGTCGCGGATGTCCTGCGCGAATTGCGCGTCGACGCGCCGATGACCGCTGCGACGCTGGCCTCGTTCGAGCGATCGACGCGGCTTGCGTTGAAGGACGCATTTCCCGCACCACCGGCAAGCCCGGCCGACGTGATCGCGGCGCTCGATGCACGCATCGAATCGTTCATGAATCCGACCGAGGGGCCATGATGCAGACCAATCGCATGAAGGTGAAATTCGCCGCCGGCGAGCCGGCGTTCGGCCTTTCGGTGATGATTCCTTCGCCGCAGATCGTCGAGTCGGCCGCCGGAATGGGCTTCGACTGGGTGCTGATCGACTGCGAGCATGGCACCGTCGGCCCCGAAAGCATGGAGCTCATGGTGATGGCGGCCGAAGCGTCGGGTGTCACGCCGATCGTGCGTCCGCGGACGAACGCCGCCGAGGACATCCTGCAGGCGATGGATCGCGGCGCGCAGGGCGTTCAGGTGCCGCACGTCAACACCGCGGCCGAGGCGCGCGCCGCGGTCGAAGCCGTCAAGTTCCATCCGCAGGGACGCCGGAGCCTTGCGGCAGGCACGCGCGCCTCCGGTTACGGCTTTCGCAGCTCGGCCGCCGATTTCGTCGCGGACGCGAATCGGCAGTCACTGGTCTGCGTGCAGATCGAGGACCAGGAAGCGCTGCCGAACCTGGACGACATCCTGCGCGTGGACGGCGTCGACGTGTTCTTCATCGGCCCGTCCGATCTGTCGCAGTCGATGGGCCACCCGGGCAACCCGAAGGCGCCCGTCGTCGCGCAGGCGATCGGGGCGGCACTCGCCAAAATCGTCGCTGCGGGGAAGACGCCGGGCATGCCCGCCGCGGCCGCTGCCGTCCAGGGCGCGCTGACGAGCGGCGTGCGCTATATCTACACGCATCTGCCGGCGATCCTCGCAAGCGGCGCCGGCGCCTATTTTCAAAGCGCCCGGCCTTCGCGCGCATGACTCTCGACGTTCGGCCACGCAACATCGCTTTCGCTTTTGGTCGTCATGCTGGCTACAATGATCCCTCGTGACCGTTGAATTTTTCCGCTCGTCGGTGCCGGTCTTCAATTAACCGCAACAACCTCCATTCCCGATGGCACTGCTCAAGATCGCCCGCATGGGCAACCCGATCCTGAAAAACGTCGCCGAGCCGGTCGCCGATCCGACGGATCCGCAAATCGCGAAGCTCGCCGCCGACATGATCGAGACCCTCGAGGACGTCGGTGGCAACGGGCTTGCGGCGCCGCAGGTGCACGTCAGCAGGCGCATCGTCGTGTATCGCATTGCGGCACACCAGATTCCGGCGGGCGCCGATTTCAAGCCGCTGCCGTGGACGGTGCTGGTGAACCCGGTGATCGAGCCGCTCACCGACGAGAAGAAGCCGATCTGGGAGCGCTGCCTGTCGATTCCCGGGCTGCACGGCATCGTGCCGCGCTATACGCGGGTGCGCTGCACCGCGCTGGCGCTCGACGGCAGTGCCATCGAGCGCATCACGCGCGGCTTTCACGCGATGCTGCTGCAGCATGAATGCGATCACCTGGATGGCGTTCTCTACCCGATGCGGATGACCGATTTGTCCACGCTCGCCTTCAACAGCGAACTCGGCGAGCGCGGCTTCCTGTTCCCGCGGCCGGTCGACGAATTCGTGGAAGACAACGCCGCCGCGACCACGTAACATTCCCCGGCCAACAATACGACAAGGCCCGCCGGTCAGTCGCGCCGGGCCGCCCCAAGCGACTGACCCCGCCCCCGGGGGGCAGCGAGCGCAGCGAGCGTGGGGGGATGTTCATCCCAGGAGGAGCGCGATGTCGAACGTGACCCGTCGTGATTTTCTGCAGGCCCTCGCCGCGTCGTCCGGCGCCGTGCTGCTGCCCGGAGAAGCTTTCGCGCAGGGCAGCCCGAAGCCGGGCGGCACGCTGGTGATGGCCGTCCAGCCCGAGCCGCCCACGCTGGCGTCCTACCTCAGCACGTCCGGGCCGATCGGGCAGGTCGCGGCCAAGGTCTACGACGGGCTATTCGAATACGACTTCAACCTGAAGCCGGTCGCGAGCCTCGCCACGTCGTGGAGTGAAAGCGCCGACGGCAAGACGATCACGTTCAAGCTTCGCGACGACGTCAAGTTCCACGACGACAAGCCGCTCACGAGTGCCGACGTCCAGTTCTCGATCATGGATGTGCTGCGCAAGTTCCATCCGCGCGGCATCAATACGTTCCGGGCGCTGCAGTCGGTCGAAACGCCCGATGCGCACACGGTGGTGTTCAAGCTCGACACGCCCGCGCCGTACATGATGATGGCGCTCTCCGGCTATGAATCGCCGATCGTGCCCAAGCACCTCTTTGCCGGCACCGACATCCAGAACAGCAAGTACGCGAACAATCCGGTCGGCTCGGGACCGTTCAAGTTTGTCGAATGGCAGCGCGGCCAGTACATGCGCTTCGACCGCAATCCCGACTACTGGCGCAAGGGCGAGCCGCATCTCGAACGCATCGTCGCGCGCTTCATCGGCGATGCGCAAACGCGCAGCGCCGCGATGCAGACGGGCGAGATCAACTACGGCGCGTTCGGCGCGATCCCCTATTTCGACGTCGCGCGGCTCACGAAGGTCAAGGGCATCGCGTCGACGACGAAGGGCTACGAGATGCAGTCGCCGATCGTCATGCTGGACTTCAACACGCGCGTGAAGCCGTTCGACGACGTCCGCGTGCGGCGCGCGATCTCGTACGCGATCG
>DASSVX010000035.1:0-18202 GCA_035705655.1 Casimicrobiaceae bacterium | reverse complement strand
TCCCGCCGTGCGCGGCGTCGCGCTCGTCTGTCATCCGCATCCGTTACAGGGCGGAACGCTCGACAACAAGGTCGTTCAGACGCTGGCCAGGACGTTCTTCGGCCTCGGCTACGTCGCCGTTCGCTTCAACTTCCGCGGCGTCGGCCAATCGGCCGGCACGTTCGACGAAGGCGATGGCGAGACCGACGACGCGCTCGCGGTGCTCGCCGATGCACGCGCGCGCTTCGGCGATTCGCTTCCGGTCGCGCTGGCCGGCTTTTCATTTGGCTCGTACGTGCAGACGCGCGTCGCGGAGCGCGTGGTGCCCGAGCGCCTCGTGCTCGTGGCACCCGCGGTCAGGCGCTTTGCCGTGCGCGGCGTCGCGGCCGAGACGATCGTCATCCATGGCGACGAAGACGACGTCGTGCCGCTCGCCGATGTGCTCGCCTGGGCGCGGCCGCAGGAGCTGCCGATCGTCGTCTTTCCCGGCTGCGGCCACTTCTTTCACGGACGCCTTCCGCAACTCTCCCGGATGGTCGCGGCGCTGTGGCCGCCGAAAAGCACCGAAGGCAGCGCATGAACGGAGCCGCGCTTCCCGAAGCCGTGCTGACGCAAGCGGTTCTGCACGACGCGCCGATTCTGCGCGTCGACGGGCTGCGCAAGCGCTACGGCACGCAGGAAGTGGTGCGCGGCTTGTCGTTCGCCATTCGTCGCGGCGAGTGCTTTGCGCTGCTCGGTCCGAACGGAGCCGGCAAGACGACAACGCTTCGCTGCTGCCTCGGTCTGATCGATCCCGACGGCGGCACGATCGAGCTCGTCGGCGAAGCCGTCCCGAAAGCGGCGCGCGAAGCGCGCGTTCGCGTCGGCGTCGTACCGCAGATGGACAATCTCGATCCCGATTTCACCGTGCGCGAAAACCTGCTGATCTACGGCGGCTACTTTCGCCTGCCGCGAAGCGAAGTCGAGGAGCGCATTCCGCGCCTGCTCGACTTCGCCGGCCTCGCCGGCAAGGCGGCGACGTCCATTCGCACGCTGTCGGGCGGCATGAAGCGCCGGCTCACGCTTGCGCGTGCGCTGATCAACGATCCCGACCTCCTGATCCTCGACGAGCCGACCACCGGGCTCGACCCGCAGGCGCGCCATCTGATCTGGGATGGGCTGCGGCAACTGCTGAAGCAGGGCAAGACGATCCTCCTGACGACGCACTTCATGGACGAGGCCGAGCGCCTCGCAACAAGGCTTGCCGTGATCGACCACGGCACGATGATCGCCTGCGATTCGCCGCGCGCGCTGCTCGCGCAGCACGTCGAGCCCGACGTGGTGGAAGTCTATGGCGAAGCGGCGAAGACCTGGGCCGAGACGCGCGGACGCTCGCTCGCCACGCGTCTCGAGCTCGCCGGCGAAACCGCGTTCTGCTATGCGACCGACGCGGCACCCCTGCTCGCCGATCTCGCGACGCACGCCGGCGTGCGCTACCTGCACCGGCCGGCGAACCTCGAGGACCTGTTCATCAAGCTGACCGGCCGCGAGCTCCGCGATTAGGCGTCGGCGAATGAACACCACGTCGATCCTGCGGCTGCCGCGACTGTCGGTGCGCTTCGTCCCCGTATGGCGGCGCAACCTGCTCGTGTGGCGCAAGCTCGCGATCGCGAGCGTTCTCGGCAACATCGCCGACCCGCTGCTCTACATGCTGGCGCTCGGCTACGGCATCGGCGCGATGGTCGGCCAGGTCAACGGCATGTCGTACGTCGCGTTCATCGGCACGGGCATGGTGTGCCAGAGCGCCATGTTCACATCGAGCTTCGAGGGCATGTACTCGGCGTTTTCGCGGATGCACGTCCAGCGGACGTGGGAGGCGATCATCAACGCGCCGATCGCGCTCGACGACGTGATGCTCGCGGAGTGGATGTGGTGCGCGACGAAGGCGGTGATGTCGACGGCGGCGATCCTGATCGTGATCGTTGCCCTCGGCTTCGGCCATACGTGGCTCGCGCTATGGGTGCTGCCGCTCGGATTCCTGGTCGGCCTCTGCTTCGGCGCGTTCGGCCTCGTGATGAACTCGCTCGCACCAGGCTACGATTTCTTCACCTATTTCTTCACGCTCGTGCTGACACCGATGCTGCTATTTTCCGGCGTCTACTTCCCGGTCGACCAGATGCCGGCTTGGCTCGCGACGATTGCCGCCGCACTGCCGTTGAAGCACGCGATCGACGTCGCACGGCCGCTGATGCTCGATCGCGTGCCGGACAACATCGTGCTGCACGTCGCCGTGCTCGCAGCGTACGCGCTCGTCGCCTATTACGCCGCGCTGTCGCTCACGCGGCGGCGGCTGCTGAAGTGACGCGCGCGCGATCCGGGGGCTGACGATCCCGATGTACGCTCTCGTCAAGACGCTGCACATCGTGTTCATGGTGTCGTGGTTCGCCGGGCTCTTCTACCTGCCGCGCCTGTTCGTCTACCACGCGATGACGCCGGCGGACGATGCGCGCGGCATCGCCCGGTTCAAGGTGATGGAGCGCAAGCTCTACATCGGCATCATGACGCCGGGTGCCGTGCTCACGATCGTGTTCGGCCTGTGGCTGTGGCTGGGCTTCGGTGTGAGCGGCGGCTGGCTTCATGCCAAGGTCGCGCTCGTGCTCGCGCTGATCGCGCTGCACGTCTATCTCGGACTGCTGCTGCGCGACTTCGCCCGCGACGGCAACCGGCACGGTCACGCGTTCTACCGCTGGCTGAACGAGATTCCGGCTCTGCCGCTTCTCGTCGCGATCGTGTGGCTCGTCGTCGCGAAGCCGTTCTGATCGCACTGCGCGATGACCGAGCGCTTCTTCGCCCCCTGTCCGCGCGGCCTCGAGCGGCCGCTCGCCGCGGAGCTCGCGGCACTCGATGCCGGTGACATCACTCCTGCCGAGGGCGGCGTCGGCTTCGCGGGCGAAACCGACCTCGCCTATCGCGCGAACCTCGAATCGCGGATCGCGAGCCGCGTCCTCTGGCGCGTCGGCAGCGGCCCGTATCGCGACGAGCGCGACCTCTATGCGCTCGTGCATGGCATCGACTGGATGCGTCACTTCAAGCCCGAGCGAACGCTGCGCGTCGACGTCGCCGCGACCCGCTCTCCGCTCGCGAGCCTCGAATTCGCGACGCTTCGCGTCAAGGATGGCGTGTGCGATCGCTTCCGCAGCGACTGCGCCGTGCGCCCTTCGGTGGACAAGCGGGCGCCCGACGTGCGCGTGCACGTGCACCTCACCGAATGCGACGCGTCGATCTACCTCGACACGTCGGGTGAGCCCCTTTTCAAGCGCGGCTACCGCCGTGACGCCGACGAGGCGCCGCTGCGGGAGAATCTTGCCGCGGGATTGCTGGCACTTGCGCAGTGGACGCCCGAGCGCGCGTTGCTCGATCCAATGTGCGGCAGCGGCACGATCGTGGCCGAGGCGGCGCAGATCGCGGCCGATCGGGCGCCCGGACTGTCGCGCAGCTTCGGCTTCCAGAAGCTGTCGTGGTACGACGGACCGGCGTGGCAGCGGATCAGGCAGCGCGCACACGACCGCGTGCGCGAAGCGCCTGCCACGCCGCCGATCGTCGCGAGCGACATTGCGCCTGCCGCCATTGCACGCACGGCATCGGCGTTGCGCAATGCACAGGTCGACGCGTTCGTGCACGTCGAAGCGGCCGATGTGCTCACGCGCGCAGCACCAGCGTCGTCGGGACTGCTGCTCGCCAATCCGCCGTACGGCGTTCGCCTCGCCGATGCCGCGCAGCTTGCCGCGTTCTACCCGCTGCTCGGCAATGCATTGAAGCGGCGCTTCAGCGGATGGACCGCGGGCCTTTTCACGGGCGACCTGCGCCTTGCGAAGCTGATCGGGCTCAAGCCCGAGCGGCGCATTCCGCTGTGGAACGGCGCGATCGAATGCCGTCTGTTCCTGTTCCCGCTCGTCGAGGGTTCGATGCGCAGGTGATAAAATCGCTGTCACGTTCGACAAGCCGATCGCCATGCCTTTCCTTCCCGCACGCCACTACGTTTCCGATCACACGCGCTTCATCGGCGACCTGCTCGCGAAAAAGCCCGAGATCGAAACGGAGCAGCGCATCGGACGTAGGATCTGGTGGGACAAGCTCCCATCCGACGTCGAGGCGCAACGCGAAATGAACGCAGGCCGCGTGCCCCAGAAGGGCTACGTCTATTACGCGCTCGAGTAGCGTGGGCGTGCGCCGCGCGGGCCGGGCCGCGTCGCGCTGGTCCGCAGTCGTCGCCGTCGTCGTCGCCCTTGCCGCCGCCGCGCAGAACGCGGCGACGCCTGCACCGCCCCCGAAGCGCCCGATTCCGCCGCACGCGCTCACCCTGTGGAGCGCGCGGCTCGACGCGCATCCGGCACTTGCGCGACAGCCGTTCTATTTCCTGATGATGACGTCCGGCATCGCCGCCGGAGGCGCGCGGGAAGTCGATACCGAATACCGCGATTACCTGTCGCGCACGCAGAAGGTCGGCGTCGCGGTGCCGATCCTTTATCTGCGCACGACCAGGGGTACCCGGGGCGACTGGGTCTTCGACCCCGCGTTCGACACGAAGCGCCTCTGCGGCACGCGCCCGGTGGCCGAGGACAACCTGAAGTCGGTGATCGACTATGCGCTCGCGCATCGGCTGCCGGTGCAGTTCATCCTGAACGGCGGCATCTGGAGCGATGCGAGCTGCGAAACGCCGCAGTGGGACCTGACCGATCACCTCGAGCAGGACAAGGCGAACGTCCAGTGGACACAGGACAACGAGGCATTCCCCGACGATTACCTCAAGAACCTGAACGGGTCGACCGCGTCGCCCGAGCTCGCGCGCTCGCTCACGTACAACGTCTACGCATCGGACGTGCGGCGCTACAAGAAGCGCAACCTGCAGGCGGCCGCGCGCATCGTCGCGGCATTCGCGCGCGAGCACCCCGACCTCTTCGTCGGCGTCGTTCTCGATGCCGACACGTACATGAACCCGTTCTTCCGTGGGACCCAGTCGTTCGATTACAACCCGGGAATGCTGCGCCAGTTCCGCGAATGGCTACGCGTATCGGGGCCCTATGCCGGCCGGCCCACCGATCATGCGCCCGACCTGTCGGCCTACCGGCGTGCGCGCCCGATGACCCTCGCCGACGTCAACAGGATCGCCGGCAGGCAGTGGAAATCGTGGGACCAGGTCGAGCCGCCGCGGCGCCTGCCGGGAATCGTGCAACCGCTTGCGCCGGGCGAGCGGCCGATCTGGGACGATCCGTGGTGGAACCTGTGGGACCGCTTCCGCAAGCACATCGTCGATCTGCATTACGACGAGCTTTCGAGCTGGGCGCACGCGGCCGGCATCCCGCGCGAACGGATCTACAGCGCGCAGGGGCTCATCCACAACGACCCGGAGCTTCCGCCGTTCGCCGTGCGCGTCGACAGCGACAGCGCGAGCTACGATTCCGCGGGCGTCTCGGTCGAAGGCGCGATCCCCCGCGACGGCCATCTCGGCGCGATCCTGTACGGCCGCAGCGCGCGCAACGCGGTCGTCCTCGAGGGCGGCCATTCGCTGTTCGCGACGATCGGGCGGATGGACGATGGCTGGGGCATCGTCGAATACAACAATACCGACCTCAAGTTTCCGCAAAAAAAGCCCGACTACGCGATGGCGTACCAAACGTTCCGCGACGCGTTCAACAACGGCGCCCGCGAGGTGTCGGCGATGGCGTGGAATGGCTCGAACGGGATCTACGCCGACCAGCCCGGGTACGTGCCGTACACGTCGTGGCGCAACACGCCGGCCGAGGAGGCGATGCGCGATTTTCTCGTTTCGCACGCCGACGTGCCCGGCGGTGCGCGGCTGTGGACGTTCGGCACGCCGGTGCACGTCGACGCCGACGGCTGGACGGCCGAGCGCGGCACGCTCACGCCCGGCGCCGGTTTTGTCACGCTGCAGCCGGCCGCGCGCGAAGTGACGCTGCTTTCGCCGCCCGATCAGGTGATTCGACCGCAGCGTCTCGCCTCGCTGGCGCTGCGCTTCGATGCGAACGTGAAGCCGTCGCGAATGACCGTCGAGGCGCAGGAGCAGCCGTCGGGGCCGTGGCGCGCGGTCGGCGCGACGAGCGGCCCCGAGCTCGCGTTCAAATGGCCGGCGAGCTGGAACAATTCGCGCACGATCGTCACGCGCCTGCGCGTCTCGTTGAGCTTTCCCGCCAATGCCGCCGGCGTCAGGCTCGCGCGACTGCTTCTCTATCCGGCATCGCCGGCCACGCGCGCCTCGCCGTAAATGAAATAGCGCGGCGTGCCCGCGATGGCGGCCGCGAAGCCGCATGCGGCGAGGCGCGCCACGAGCTTGGCCGGCTCCCAGAACACCTTCACGATCCGGAACTCGCGGCCGTCGTCGAGGCGACGCGTGACGATGCCCGCCTGGCGGTCGGGCGTCGGATGATCGACCGCGTGCGACGTCGGGTCGTGCGCCGAATCGGCAATGAACGCGACGCCGCCCGGCGCCAGCGCCCGGCGAACCATCGACCAGAACGCGTCGAAGCGCGCGTGCGGGACGTGCGAGAGCCAGAAGCTCATGAACACGCAGTCGTAGCGCATCTGCGGCTCGAACGCGAACAGATCCGCCTCGACGTACCGGACGTTCGGCGCGCCGACGCGGCCGCGATTGATGGCGATCACTTCGGGTGACGCATCGACGGCCGTCACGCTGCCGACGCGGGGTGCGAGGTGCCGCGTGAAAAGCCCGGTGCCGCAGGCGAGCTCCAGTACGCTCGACGGCCGCGCCTTCGCGAGCATGCCGGCGACGGCGCCCTCGACGATCGCCACCTCCGCGTGCCAGGCGGCGTTGTTGCCGGCGCCGCGATCGAAGCGCCCGGTGCGAAGCCACCACGCGTCGTACTCGGGTGCCCGTGCGCGGTAATACGCGATCTGGTCGTCGATGAGCGGCCGGTCTGCAGGCGAATCGGTGTTCATGGCTTGCGCATCACGACGAGATCGTGGTGAAGGATGTAGCCGGGCACGATGTGCAGCACGTCGAAGTGACGGCTCCACGTGCGCTGCACGTAGTCGGCGCTGTGGTAGACGTTGACGTACTCGCCTTCGTGATCGGCGTGGCCATCGAGCTGCGTATTGCTCCCGCTCACGACGAGGCCCTCGCGCGCAACCCGCGCGCGTGTCTGCCGGTAATCGAGCGGCGACAGCCGCGCGAAGTCGATCGCCGTTTCGCCGTGCGTCGTCGTCAGCACGAGCCCGCCCCGGCGCACGACACGCGAGAGCTCTGCGAGCCACGCGAGCTGCATCGGCTCGCGCAGGTGAGTGAATACCGACACACCGTAGACGACGTCGAAGCGCGCGTCCTCGAACGGCAGCGGCGGCACGAGGCGCGACGCGGCGAAGGTTCCCGGCAGGTTCGCGGCACACCAGTCGACATTGTCGCGATCGATGTCGCAGCCGGTGAGCGCCCGCGCATGCGCCGCGGGAAAGTGCCGCGCGACTCGCCCGCAGCCCACACCCCAGTCGAGCACGCCCGCGAACTCGTGCAGATGTCTGCCCGCCACTTCGACGAGCACACGGTCGATCCGCTGATAGTCGGTGGCGCCCGATACGAGGAATCCGCGTGCGTCGCGATCGCCGATCACGCGAAAGCGCCTGTCCTCGTCGGGCAGGTTCGCATGCCGGGCGGGATCGGGAATGAACCAGGAATCGCGACCGCGCTCGATGCACGGCGTCGAAGCGATCGCGCGCCGGATTTCCATCAGCCCCGAAGGATAGGGATCGCCGGCGTCGTCGATCTCGCATTGGAACCCGCAAAGCGCCGATCCTTCGCGCTGCCAGAAGACGGCACCGACGTCGGCCCTCGGCAGCGGATACGCGATGCGGTCGAACGAGCGGCCGTTGATCGTGAACCAGCCCTCCTCCGGAGCGCGATCGTCGACGGGCATCGACCAGCCGGCCGCCGACACGCGGGCGCCGTCGATCGCCACGCTGTCGACGTACCAGGGCTCGGCGCGAAGCCTCGCAACGGTGCACGCATCGCGCGCCGCATCCGCCGACGGGATGTCGCCGCTCCGGGCCGTCGGCGGCGGGCGCCGCGGAAGCCGCCAGCGATGGAGACGTTGAAGTAGCGGAGGGAACATCGCGTGTTGCGAAGACCGAGCGTGCCGCGGTCGATCCCCGATAGCATTGCACGATTCCACGCCCCACGATGATCGTCAAGCGCAGCAGTCTCCCCAATCCGCCCGCACCCGGCACGCCTGACACGATCGGCTGGCTCGACACACCGTTCGGGGCGGCGATCGGCGACGGGGAACGCATCCGCTTCGCGGGCTGGGCGCTGTCGATCCACGGCATTCGCGCGATCGAGATCCGCTTCGCCGATCGGACGCAAGTCGCGCGCTACGGCATGCCGCGGCCGGACGTCGCCGCCGTCTATCCCGGTTACCCGGCGCGTGCTTACTGCGGCTTCGAGGCGACGGTCCGTGCGCTTGGCCCGCTGCCGAATCTCGTGGCCCGCGGCGCGGTACGCGTGATCGCGATCGCCGGCGACGGCAGCGAAACCACGCTCGGCCGGCTCGCACTCGTCAATCCGGCCGCGCACGAACGCTGGTCGTTCCTTGCGAAACGCCCGGCGCGCCCGTTTTTCCTTCTACCGGCAACGTCGGGCGTCTCGGCGGGCGGCGCGAACGAGCTCGAGCGGGCGTACGCGGCGTATGTGTCGCCGACGACGAAGATCGGCATGCGCGTGCCGATCCTGTACCTGCGCACGACGACGGGTGTGGCCGGCGACTATCGGTTCGATCCGGACTTCGACGTGCGCCGGCGCAATGGCGCGCGTGCAGTCGCCGACGACGCACTCGCGCCGGTGCTGACGCACTCGGCGCAGCATCGGCTGCCGGTGCTGGTGACGTTGAACGGCGGCATCTGGGCGGATGCCTCCGGAACCTGCCCGGCGTGGGACGTGAACGACCGGCTCGAGGAGGACGTTGCGAACTGCCAGTGGAACGAGCGCAACGAAGTGATGCCCGACGACCACCTGTCGCATCTGCCGGGATCGCAGAAGGCGCCCGAGCTCGCGCGCGCGCTCACGCTCAACGTGTACGCGCGTGCGGTGCGCCATTACAAGCGGCGCAACCTGCAGGCGGCGGCGGCCCATCTCGCCGGATTCATGCGCGCGCACCCTGATCTCGTCGTCGGCGTCAATCTCGATCCCGACGTTTACATCAACCCGTTCTTCAGCGGGTCGCAGTGGTACGACTACAACCCCGGCACGCTGCGCCAATTCCGGCATTGGCTCGCGGGCTCGGGACCGTATGCCGGCGCCTGCGAAGCAGACGTTCCCGATCTTTCGAGCTACCGGCGGCGGCACCCGCTGACGCTCGACGAGGTGTGCGCGGTTGCGCAACGGCGTTTCGCGAGTTTCGAAGCGGTCGACCCGCCGCGCAGGTTCGTGCACGGGACCGATCATCCGCACTGGAAGGACCCGTGGGTGACCGAGTGGGAAGTGTTCCGGCGCCATCTCGTGCGCCTTCATTACGACGAGCTCGCGCGCTGGGTATGCGATGCGGGCATTCCCCGCGGCTGCATCTGGTCGTCGCAGGGACTCGATGCGCCGTCGGACCTGCATGCGCCGCCGGAAGGCTTCATGCCGCTCGCGCTGCGCGAATCGAGTGCGCCGCGCAACTTCGACTCGGGCGGCGTGTGCATCGAAGGCAGCAAGCCGCGCGACGGCCATCTCGGCGCGATCGTCTACGGCGCGGCCGCGACCAATGACGTTCCGATGGAAAACGGCCGCTCGCTCTACGCCACCCTTGCGTCGGTCGACGCGGATTTCGGCATCGTCGAATTCAACACCGCCGACTTTCGCCATCCCGAGCGGCAACCCACGTACGCGAGCGCGTATCGCGCGCTGCGCGCGTTGTGGAACCAGGGTGCGCGCTTCGTCTCGCCGATGGCGTGGAACGGCTCGAACGGCGCGCATGCGCACGATGCCGAGTACGTGACGTTCACCGCGTGGCGCAACACGCCGCTCGAGGAGGCCGCCTGCGACTTCCTGCTCGAGCGCGCGGGACTTCCGGCTGGAAGCAGGCTGTGGACATTCGGGACGCCGGTGCACGCGGACGACGACGGATGGACGCTCGACGCGGGATCGATGCGCGCACTGCCCGGCGGTCTCGCGCTGACGGCCGATCGCCGGGGCCGCGTGACGCTCGTCTCACCGCCGGAAGTGGCGCTGCGGTGCGGCGACATCGACGCCGTCGTTGCCGGGTTGCCGGGCGATGTGGCGCCCGAGGCGATTCGCATCGACGCACGCGGGGCAAACGGCGCACGCTGGCAGCAACTCGTCGACGCACGCGCGAGCAGTCTCGCCTGCACGGCGGCGGGCCGCGTCATCGCGATCCCGCGGATCACGCGCGCGATCGACGTCGATCAGCTTCGGATGACGATCCGTGTCGCGCCGTGCGCGCAATTCACATTGGAGCGCGTCGCGATCCTGCGGCGGACGTGACCGCCCCGGTACGACGGCGCGCGCGATGCGCGCTAGCGATCGTCGGTCTTGTACTCGACGTAGGTGCGATCGCGCAATTGCCGGACGAACTCCTCGAACTGCTCGTCGCTCTTGCGCTGGCGAATCGCCTTGCGCGCCTCGTCGCGCCGCCGCTGTTGCGTGACGTCCTGCTTGCGCCGCTCGATCACCTGGATCAGATGCCAGCCGAACGGCGTGCGCACCGGCTGCGAGATCTCGTTCACCGCGAGCCTGTCCATCGCATGCTCGAAATCGGGCACCGTGTCGCCCGCGGAGAGCCAGCCGAGATCGCCGCCTTTGGCGTTCGACGCGTCCTCGGAGTTGGCGCGCGCGAGCTCCTCGAAGTTCGCGCCGGCGACGAGCCGCTCGCGCAAGCGGTCGATCTTGATCTTCGCATCCGATTCGGACGTCTGCTCGTTGACCTTGATCAGGATGTGGCGCGCATGCGTCTGGTCGACGACGGTAGGCTGGTTGCGGTTGCGCTCCTCGACGAGTTTCACCACGTGGAATCCGCTCGCGCTGCGCAGCACGGCCGACACTTCGCCGGGCTTCATCTTCTGCACGATATCGGCGAACACCGACGGCAGCCGTGCGCGCGTGCGCCAGCCGAGGTTGCCTCCCGACGTCGCGTCGGGCGCGCTCGAATACGACGCGGCGACCTGCCCGAAATCCTTCCCCGAGCGCACTTCGGCAAGCGCCTGCTCGGCACGCTTGCGGCTCTCGTCCACCGCGGTTGGCGACGCCTGCTCGGCCACGCTGATGTAGATGTGCGACAGCAGGTATTCATCCTCGCCGCCCGCCTGCGATGCAACCGTGGCGAGGTAGTTGTCGACCTCGCCATCCGACACGGTGACCTTGCTGTCGACCTCGCGATCGCGCACGCGCTGGATCGTGATCTGGCGGCGGATGTCCTCGCGATAGTTGGCGTACGGAATGCCCTCGCGCTCGAGGACCTTGCGGAACTCGTCGGGCGAGAGCTTGTTCTCCTCGGCGACGCGCAGGATCGTGCGCTCGACGGTGGTGTCGTCGATGCGAATGCCGGTCTCCTTCGCGTATTGCAGCACCGCGCGCTCGACGATCAGCCGCTCGAGCACCTGCTTGTCGAGCACGTCGTTGGGCGGCGGCGTGATCTTCGACGCCTGCATCTGCGACAGCAGGATGCGTCGCTGCTCGCTCATGTCCCACTGCGTGATCGCCTCGTCGTTGACGATGACGAGCACGCGGTCGAGCGGCACCGGATTCGCCGCCGCGTGCGCGAGCGGCTGCATGAACGCGAAAGCCGCGAAGAGCACGAGCAGCAGCAGCGCCCACTGCAGCGCGGAAGGCCGGCGGAGTGCGTGGTCATATGAATGGCGAGCGGCCATTGGTGGATTGCCTTTCAGAATTCGGGGAGCGCTTCGAGGCGACGGTCGCGCTCGCGCAGCGACGGGTCGTTGGTGGGCACGTAGCCCGGTACGCTGCGCCGCAGGAGCTCGAGCGGACTCGTTCCGACGCGGGCGAGCCCGTTGAGCTCGAGCTGCACGAACACCGACGTCGTCGCCTGCTGCGTCGTGGTGGTGAGCCGCTGGCCGACGACGCGCAGCACCCAGCAGTCGGCATTGTACTCGATGCCCGCCACCGCCTCCAGCGTCTTGCGGTCGGTGAACGAGTAATTCCAGCGCCCGATCAGATTCCAGCGCCCGCCCACCGGCCACTGGCCGGACAGGTCGACCTGCTTGATCTCGCCGATCGCGCCGGTCGGATCGACGATCGTGCGCGTATAGCGCCACGTCGCGTTCAGCACGCTGCCGGCCGTCGGCGTATAGCGCACGCCTGCATTGAGCCGCTCGACCTCGTGCGCGTCGAAGTTGTATTGCAGAAGGCTCGTGAGCGACCAGGCGTTCGACAGCCTGCCCTCGGCCGACACGAGGAAATCGGACGTCGACGCCGAGCGCAGCGGCTCGTTCAGGCTGACCTTCTGGTCCTCGAAATAGAAGCGCTGGCCAACGGCCAGACGCAGGCGCTCCGCCCCGGTGTCGCGATCGAGGAAGCGCGACGTCAGTGCCAGCGTGAGCTGGTTGGCGTCGCCGATGCGATCGTTGCCGATGTAGCGGTTCTCGGCGAAGAGCTGCGAAAAGTTGAAATCGTCGAGCGCCGTGTCGAACACCGGCGCGTTCGTCTGCTGCCGGTGCGGGATGTAGACGTAGAAGGCGCGCGGCTCGAGCGTCTGCGTCAGCGGCGTCTTGACGACGTCGAGGTCGCGCTCGAACACGAGACCCGTGTCGATGCTCGCGATCGGAATCGCGTAGCTCGGATGGCGATCGGGAAGTGCCGGCGTCGTCTGGTCGAGCAGGTATTCGCGCATGTGCACGCCGCCGCGCGCATTGAAGAACCAGGCCGAGCCCTGCCGCATCCACGCCACGGTCGGATACGCGACGATCCGCTCGCCGGTGGGCACGAGCGCCTCCTGCGCGAAGCGCGCGTATTCGCCGGTGCCGCTCCATGTGAGGCCGAGCCAGTCGGTATCGCGCAGTGACGCGAGGATCTGCGGCACCCGGTTGTACGGTGGAATCACCGGCGCGTTCGGATCCTGCAGCGTCTGGAAGCTCTGCACGCGCGCACTGACGGTCCACGGCCCCGATGTTGCGACCAGGCCGCCCTCCCGCGGCAGCGTCTTCTGTGACGTGATCGCGATGCGGTCGGCGAAGTCGGCGAAGTACTTGTCGTCGGAAACGCGGTTGACGTTCCAATAGCCGTAGAGCCACGGCGTGACCTGCTCGTTGTGCGCCCACGCAAGGGCGTAGCGCCGCTCGCCCGTCTGGCGGTCGTTGGTCAGGATCTCCGCGTCGATCTCGCCGTTCGCCGTGCCGAGCGGCGCGGTTGCGTCGCCGACGAGATAGCGGAACTGCGTGCCGAGCATGAGGCCGCGCTTGGTCATGAGCCGCGGGGTGATCGTCGCGTCGTAGTTCGGCGCGAGATTGAGGTAATAGGGTGTCGTCACCTCGAAGCCGCGCACGCCGGTCGAGCCTAGCGTCGGCGTCAGGAAGCCCGATTTGCGCTCGTTCGACAGCGGAAACTGCAGCCACGGCGCATAGAGCACGGGTGCGCCGAGAAAGTGCACCGACACACGATGCGCCGTCCCGACCTTGCGCAGGTTGTCGACCTCGAGCTCGTCGCCGCGCAGGTACCAGTCGGGGTCGGCCGCGATGCACGTCGTGTAGCTCGCATCGCTCGCCTCGTAATGGTTCGGTCCGGTGAAGCGGATCTGCGACGCATCGCCATGGCCATCGGTCTCGGCGATGAAGAACCGCGGCTTCCTGAAAAAGCCCACTTCCGTATCGCGCTTGTACTGCAGCTCGGGGCCCGTGATCCAGTCGAAATTGCGCCGCAGCACCACGTTGCCGTCGCCGAAGATCGTCTGGTTGTCGACGTCGTAGGAAAGACGATCGGCGAGCACCGTCTCGCGGCGGCTACGGAGCTCCACGTTGCCCGTCGCGGTGATCCGCTTGTCGTCGCCCTCGACGCGGTCGGCGCGGAGGAACAGCGCTCCGCGCACCTCCTGCTCGCCCGTCGCGGGCGCCGGCAGCGGCGCCACGAGGGTGCCCGGCGTGACGGACACGGGCGCAGGTGCGGGCGCTTCGATCTCGCGCGATAGCTTGAGCGACAGCGGCTCCGCATTCGCGGTCTGCGCACATAACGCACCGGTGAACGCGACCCACGCGACGATCGGGCCGGCTCGAAGCTTCATCGAGTGGAAGGCAATGGCAGGGGATTGCTAAAATTTGCGCATTCTAGCCGTTTCGCCATTCGATTTCCGATTCGCGATGCCCCAGGTGACCATGCCGGACCCGATTTCGCGCATGCCCGACGCACGCGCCGCGGCGCTTGCGCAGTGGCTCGCAGCGGTCGCGCCGCCGGTCGCGGCAATCGCGCCCGCATCGGCCGACGCGAGCTTTCGGCGCTATTTTCGCGTGACGCTCGCAGCGCCGTGGCGCGAGGTGGCGGGGGCTGCGACGCTGATCGCGATGGACGCGCCGCCGCCGAACGAGGATTGCCGGCCCTATGTGCACGTCGCGCGGCTGATGCGCGACGGCGGCGTCAATGTTCCGCGAATCGTTGCCGCGAACATCGCGGAAGGCTACCTGCTCATGAGCGATCTCGGCAGCGCCACGTACGCGTCGGTCCTCGACGAGGAGAATGCCGGGCGCCTGTACGCCGACGCGCTCGACGCGCTCGTGCTCATGCAGCGGATGCGCTGCGAGGACGACCTGCCGCCGTACGACGATGCGCTTCTGCGGCGCGAGCTGGCACTGTTTCCCGACTGGTACGTCGCCCGCCATCTGCAGCGCACGCTCGATGCATCCGAGCGCGCGTCGCTCGAGCGCGTCTTCGACGTGCTGATCGCGAACAACCTCGCGCAGCCACGCGTGTTCGTGCATCGCGACTACCATTCGCGCAACCTGATGGTCACGGCACCCAATCCGGGCGTGCTCGACTTCCAGGACGCGGTGCACGGGCCCATCACCTACGACCTCGTTTCGCTTCTGCGCGACGCGTACGTCGAATGGAGCGAGGAGCAGGAGCTCGACCGGGCGATCCGCTACTGGGAGCGCGCACGCAAGGCCGGATTGCCGGTCAGCACCGACTTCGCGGGCTTCTGGCGCGATTTCGAATGGATGGGCGCGCAGCGGCAATTGAAAGTGCTCGGCATCTTCGCGCGCCTCAAGCATCGCGACGGCAAGGCCGGGTACGTCGACGACATGCCGCGCGTCATGCGCTATCTGCGTCGCGCCGCGGGGCGCTACCGCGAGCTCGAGCCGTTGCTGGCGCTCCTCGACGCGCTCGAGAACCGCGCGCCGGGGTACGTGGCCTCGCTGTGACGATGCCCCTGGCAGGCGCGATGATCCTCGCGGCCGGGCGCGGCGAGCGAATGCGGCCGCTGTCCGATGCGACACCGAAGCCGCTGCTTCGTGCCGGCGGCAAGCCGCTCATCGTCTGGCAGATCGAAGCGCTTGCGCGCGCCGGCTTTCGCGACATCGTCATCAACGTCGCGCATCGCGCGCAGGATCTCATCGATGCGCTCGGCGACGGGGCGGCGCTCGGCGTGCGCCTGCGCTGGTCTCGCGAAGCCGAGCCGCTCGAAACGGCCGGCGGCGTTGCCACGGCCATCGATCTCATCGCGCCGGGCCCCGCGCTGATCGTTTCGTCCGACATCGTCACGCGCTTCGACTATGCGTCGCTGCAATCGCGCATCGCGGCGATGCGCGACGCGCCGCAGGCGTCTTCTCGCGTGCATCTGGTGATGGTGCCCAATCCGGCGTGGCACGCGGCGGGCGACTTCGCGCTTGCCGGCGGACGCGTGGAACTCGATGGTGCGAAGCGGCTGACGTTCGGCAACATCGGCGTGTACGACACCGCGCTCTTTCGCGAACTTCCGCGCGGCGTCAAGCTCAAAATGCTTCCCCTCTATCGCGACTGGATCGGCCGGCGCATCGTCTCGGGCGAGCGATACGACGGCCGCTGGGCGAACGTCGGCACGCCGGCCGACCTCGCGGCACTCGACGCCGCGCTGTCGCGCTGAAGCACCTGCAACCGCGATGAACGAAAACGCGAATCCGCTGCTGGACTTCACCGGACTCCCGCGTTTCGATCGCATCCGCGCCGGCCACGTCGCGGCCGCGCTCGATGCGTTGCTCGTAGAAGCGCGCGATGCCGTCGACCGGGTGGCGAGCGACGCCGGCCCGGCGACGTGGGCAAGCGTCGTCGAACCGACCGAGACGATCTTCGATCAGCTCGACCGCGCATGGGGTGCGGTCAGGCACCTGAATGCCGTCGTCAGCACGCCCGCAATCCGCGACGCATACAACGCCGCGCTGCCGAAGGTCACCGCGCTCTACGCCGAAATCGCGCAGGACGAGCGCTGGTTCGGGCGCTTCCGCGCTCTTGCCGGCGCGCCCGCTTTCGCGACGCTCGACGATGCGCAACGCAAGGTCGTCGACAACGCGCTGCGCGATTTTCGACTCGGCGGTGCCGAGCTTTCCGACAGCGACAAGGCGCGGTTCAAGGCGGTGCAGGAGGAGCTTGCAACACTGTCGGCGAAGTTCGACGACAACGTGCTCGACAGCGAAAATGCGTGGGCGCTTTACGTCGACCATGCAACCGGCCTCGCGGGCGTCCCGGCCGACGTGGTCAGCGCAGCGCGCGACGACGCCGAGGCCGACGGCCGTGCAGGCTGGAAGCTCACGCTGCGCCATCCGTGCTACACGCCGGTGATGCAGTATGCCGACGACCGGTCGCTCCGCGCAGCGATGCATCGCGCGTCGGCGACGCTCGCGTCCGACCTCGGCGCGTCGCCCGGCTGGGATAACACGGGCGTCATCCTGCGCATTCTCGAGCTGCGCCGCGAGGAAGCGCGCCTTCTGGGCTACGCGAGCTACGCCGAGCTCTCGCTCGTGCCGAAGATGGCACAAACGCCGGCCGAGGTGCTGGCGTTCCTGCGCGATCTCGCACAGCGCGCGCGCCCGTTCGCCGAGCGCGAATACGACGAGCTGCGCACGTTCGCACGCGATGCCCTCGGCATCGACGACTGCGCCGCCTTCGACCTCGCCTATGTCGCCGAAAAGCTCAAGGCGCGGCGCTTCGCGTATTCGGAACAGGAGGTGAGGCAGTACTTCCCCGAGGACCGCGTGCTCGCGGGCCTGTTTCACGTCGTCGAGACGATCTACGGCGTTACCGTGCATCCGGCGGATGCACCGGCATGGCACCCGAGCGTGCGCTTCTTCGACATCCACGATGCCCGTGCCGGCCTCGTCGGGCAGTTCTATCTCGACCTCTACGCGCGGGAGGGCAAGCAGAGCGGCGCATGGATGGACGACGCGATCAACCGCCGCCATGTGCACGACCGCCTGCAGCATCCCGTTGCCTATCTCACCTGCAACTTTCCGGCGCCGGTGAACGGCGGTCCGGCGTATTTCACGCACGACGACGTGACGACGCTCTTCCACGAGTTCGGGCATGGCCTGCATCAGCTGCTGACGCGCGTCGATGTCGCTGGCGTTTCGGGATTGCAGGGCGTCGAATGGGACGCGGTCGAGCTGCCGAGCCAGTTCATGGAGAACTATTGCTGGCAGTGGGACGTGCTGTCGCAGATGACGGCGCATGCGCAGACCGGCGCGCCGCTGCCGCGCGAGCTGTTCGAGCGCATGCTTGCGGCGCGCAACTTCGGCAGCGGCATGGCGATGCTGCGCCAGGTGGAGTTCGCGCTGTTCGACATGCTCGTGCATTTCGATCACGTACCTGCGGGCGAGGATGGCTACGCGGGCGTCCAGGAAGTGCTCGACGCCGTGCGCCGCGAAGTTGCGGTGGTTCCGAAGCCGTCGTACGACCGCTTCATGCACGCGTTCGGGCACGTGTTCGCCGGCGGATACGCGGCGGGCTACTACAGCTACAAATGGGCCGAGGTGCTGTCGGCCGACGCGTTCGGCCTCTTCGAGGAGGCCGGCGTGCTGTCGCCGACGATCGGCGCGCGCTTTCGCGACGAAGTGCTGGCACGAGGCGGCAGCCGTCCCGCGCTCGAGTCGTTCGTCGCCTTCCGCGGCCGCCCCCCTTCGCTCGACGCACTTCTGCGCCATAATGGAATGATTGCGTCCTGAGCGCTTCCCCCTTCGCCATGGCTCGAAGCCCGATCGCCACGCTGTCCGTCGTCGTCATCGCCGCCCTCGCGAGCGGTGCGCTTGCGCA
>DASSVX010000034.1:0-5209 GCA_035705655.1 Casimicrobiaceae bacterium | reverse complement strand
CGCAGCGGATTGGCGTGCAGGCGCCGTTTCGAATCGGCGTCGAGCACGCCGGCGTGGCGCTCGAAATGCGCGATCAGCGCGTCGCGGTGCAGTCGACGCTCGGCCGGGTCGCCGATCGAGTTGATCGATAATGTGATGCCTTCGAGCCCGAGCGCGCGCCAGAGCCTTGCGAGCATCACGATCTGCTCGGCATCGACGTCCGGCCCCGGGAAGCCGAGCGCCTCGACGTCGAGCTGGTGAAACTGCCGGTAGCGCCCCTTCTGCGGCCGCTCGTGGCGAAACATCGGCCCGCCGGTCCAGATGCGCTGCGGCCGCTCGTACGTGAGGTGGTGCTCGATGGCGGCGCGCACGATGCCGGCCGTCGCCTCGGGACGCAGCGTCAGGCTCTCGCCGTTGAGCTTGTCCTCGAACGTGTACATCTCGTGCTCGACGACGTCGGTGTGGGCGCCGATGCCGCGTACGAAAAGCGGCGTGGGCTCGACGACGGGCACGCGCAGGTTGCGGTAGCCGTAGCGCTCGAACACGTTGCGCGCGGTGTCCTCGAAGCGCTGCCAGACGGCCGCCTCGTCGGGGAGCACGTCGTTCATGCCGCGAACGGCCTGCAATGCAAGTCCCATGGGTTTTCCCGAAGCGATCCAGGCGATCGGATCAGCGCGGAACCGCGCCGCTGCTTCGCGCCGACCCCATCGCCTTGACGGCGATCGTCTTCTGTTGCGGCACGAGCGCGGCCGACTTCGCTTCGCCGCCGTACGTCGCGCGCACGTAGTCGACGACGATGCGCTCGAACTCCTCGGCGATGCGATCGCCCTTGAGCGTGACGGTCTTCTGCCCGTCGACGTAGACGGGCGCGACCGGCGTCTCGCCGGTACCCGGCAGTGAAATGCCGACATTGGCGAGCTTCGATTCACCGGGGCCGTTGACGACGCAACCCATGACGGCGACGTGCATCGCCTCCACACCCGGGTAGCGCTCGCGCCACGCCGGCATCGATGCACGCAGGAACGACTGGATGTGGCCGGCGAGCTCCTGGAAATAGCTGCTGGTCGTGCGCCCGCAGCCGGGGCACGCCGTGACCATCGGCGCGAACGAGCGCAAGCCCATCGTCTGCAGCAGTTCCTGCGCGACGACCACCTCACGCGTGCGATCGCCGTCGGGCTCCGGCGTGAGCGACACGCGCAGCGTGTCGCCGATGCCCTGCTGCAGGAGCACGGCCATCGCCGCCGTCGACGCGACGATGCCCTTGCTGCCCATGCCGGCTTCCGTGAGGCCGAGATGCAGCGCGTAGTCGCAGCGGCGCGCGAGCTCGGAATAGACGACGATCAGGTCCTGCACGTTCGACACCTTGCACGAGAGGATGATCCGCTCGCGCGGCAGCCCGAGCGCTTCGGCCTGCGCCGCACTTTCGAGCGCCGAGGCAACGAGTGCTTCGCGCATCACCGCTTCGGCCTCCGCGGGCTGCGGCGCGCGCGCGTTGTCGTCCATCATGCGCGCGAGCAGCGCCTGGTCGAGGCTGCCCCAGTTGACGCCGATGCGCACCGGCTTGCGGTGGCGTATTGCGAGCTCGATCAGCGTTGCGAACTGCGAATCGCGCTTGCTGCCCTTGCCGACGTTCCCGGGGTTGATCCGGAACTTGGCGAGCGCGTCGGCGCACGCCGGATGCTCGGTCAGCAGCTTGTGGCCGTTGAAATGGAAATCGCCGATCAGCGGCACCGTGCAACCGCTGTCGTCGAGACGGCTGCGAATCTCCGGGACGGCGGCGGCCGCTTCGGTCGTGTTGACGGTGACGCGGACGAGCTCCGACCCGGCGGCGGCCAGCGCGCGAACCTGCTCGACGGTCGCGGCGATGTCGGCGGTGTCGGTGTTCGTCATCGACTGCACGACGATCGGCGCCCCCCCGCCAACGGAAACGCCGCCGACGTCGACGCGGCGGCTTGCGCGGCGAACGATCGCTTCGCGCTCGATCACGATGCCGGCCCGGCCGGGAGTTGCACGATGGGGATTGTATGATCCCCCCACGCTTGCGGCGGGTTGGACGGGCTTCGCGCTTCGCGCTCAGCTGCTCGCCCTCGGGGCGGCCCGTCAGGCTCGCGCGCTGCGCTGCCCCCGGAGGGGGCGCAATTCGCGGCTTGGGACGGCCCGACGCCGCTCATTGCAGCGACACATGCGCGACGTTGCCGCGCGTGTAGGGGGCAAGGTCGAGCGACTGCCCGCGGAACGTGACGTCGACGTCGCGCGCGTTGCCGAGCGAGAGCTCGAGCGGCGGCACGCCGGAGATCGTTTGCGTCATGCCTGCACCGCCCGTCATCTGCAGCACGACACGGCCCTTGGCGTCCTTGACCTCGGCCCACGACGTGCCCTTGAACGTGAGCACGAGTGGCGTCTCGGCGGGCGCCGCGCCGCCACTCGCTGGCGTGGTTGCTGCGGCCGCGGATGCGTCGGCTGCCCGAGGTGTCGGCAGCACGGTGACGGCACCGCCCGGGACGGCCCTCGTCGCGTTGCCCGGCGTGCCGGCATCGGTCGATGCGGCCGGTACTCCCGGCGCGACCGGCGCCGCCCCCGGTTGCGCCACCGGATTCGGAAGCGCCGACGACCCGGTCCCCGGTGTCGCAGCGGTGGCCGGCACCGCGGATCCGGGTTCGCTTTCCGTGTCGTGCGACGCAAGCGACGACAGCAGCGCGGGCAGATGGAAAGACGAGCGCGCCAGCTGGAAATAGGCAACGGCGGCGATGATCAGGATGATCAGCAGCGGAACGAGCCAGCGCGCCGCGGACGGCTTGGTCACGCGCTCGACCGGAATCTCGCCCATCGGACGCCGCGATGCAGCCAGTGCCGGGCGTTCGAGCGCGGGTGCCGCGTCGGGCGCCGGCAGCAGCGCGATCACCGCGTCGGGATCGATCTGCACGAAGCGCGCGTAGTTGCGTGCGAAACCGCGGACGAACGTGCGCCCGGGCAGGTGTTGCCAGTCGTCGTCCTCGAGCGCCTTCACCTGCCGCGGTGCGAGCTTCAGCTGCCGCGCAACCGCGTCGACCGACAATCCGGTCGCTTCGCGCGCCGCGCGAAGCCGCGCACCTGCGGTGAATTGTGCGCGGGCGCTCGCGACGCTTTCCTTCGCGTTCGCATCCGGCGGAGGATCGGTGCGTGGGGCGTTCATTCGCACGCACCGCCGGCGGCGGCCTTGGCTTCGGCCGACTCGGGCCAGCGGTTCTTCAACTGCGACTCGTACGAGCGCTCGGCCTCGCGGTCGCCCTGCTTGCGCTCGATGCACAGGCCGAGGTAGAGCGCCTGCGCTGACGGCGACGCTTGCCGCATCACCGGCACCATCCATGCGCGCGCCTCGCCCATCCGCTTGTCGCGATAGGCGATGAGCGCGAGGTTGTAGGCGGCGGTGGGATTGCCCGGTGATGCCGAAAGCGCGCGGCGCAGATACTCCTCGGCATTCTTCGTGTCGCCCACGGCCGCGCTGCATTTGCCCGCGTTGATCAGCGCGATTTCCGGTGTTCGGTAAAGCGGATCCTTCAGCACCTGCTCGAACTCGGGCAGCGCCTCGCGCGCGCGGCCGGTGCCGCACAGATAGGCGCCCCAGTTCTCGCGGATTTCGGAATTGTCGGGTGCCAGGGCCAGCGCCTGCCGGAAATTCTCCTCGGCCTTCGCCCGCTCGCCGAGCATCGCATAGACGAGACCATAGATGTCGTAGATTTTGGAATAGCCGGGATCGAGGGCCTTTGCATTGCCGAGCTCCTCGAGTGCGATGTCCATCTGCCCGCGCTGGTAATAACCGGCCGCGAGATCGGTGCGGATCTTCGCGCGCTCCTGCGGGGTGGCCTCCTGCGATTTGACGGGCGTCGTGTCGGGTGCGGGTGCCGCCGCCTGCTGCGGGGCCGGACCCTTCGACGCACATGCGGCGAGCGCGAATGCAGCCACGACGAGCAGGGGCGATGCAAGGCGTTTCATGCGGCGATGTCCGAGGTGATGCGCGTTCAGCGCGCGACGAGCGGAATGCGGGCGGCGAGCCGGTGCTTCGTGCGATCGCGCACCTGCCCGGCAAGCTGTCCGCACGCGGCGTCGATGTCGTCGCCGCGCGTCTTGCGGATTGTCGCCACGATGCCGGCATCCTGCAATGCGTTCGCGAAACCGCGCACGCGTTCACGCGGACTGGTGGTGAAGCCGCTGTCCGGGAACGGGTTGAACGGGATCAGATTGAGCTTGCATGGCACGTCACGCACCAGCGCAAGCAGCGCGGCCGCGTGCTCGGGCTGGTCGTTGACGCCGTCGAGCATCACGTACTCGAACGTGATGAAATCGCGCGGCGCGCGTTCGAGATAGCGAACGCACGCGGCCATCAGGCTCGCGAGCGGGTGCTTGCGATTGATCGGCACGAGGCGGTCGCGCAGTGCGTCGGTGGGCGCGTGCAGCGACACGGCGAGGGCGACCGGGCATTCGTCGCGCAGCCGGTCGATCCATGGCACGAGGCCCGACGTCGACAGCGTGACACGCCGTCGCGAAAGTCCGTAGGCATTGTCGTCGAGGAACGTGCGCAGCGCGGGAACGACGTTGTCGAAGTTCGCCAGCGGCTCGCCCATTCCCATCATGACGACGTTGGTGATCGGCGCCCGGATGTGATCCCCCCACGCTTGCCGCTGCGCGGCTGCGCTGCCCCCCGGGGGGGCGGAATTCGCGCCTCGGGGCGGCCCTTCGGCGCGAATGGCCTCCGCAAGCAGGGTGCGGTTCGCGTGCCACAACTGGCCCACGATCTCGCCGGTGGTGAGGTTGCGGTTGAATCCCTGCCGCCCGGTGGAGCAGAACGCGCAGTCGAGCGCGCAGCCGGCCTGCGACGAGATGCACAGCGTTCCGCGGTCGTCCTCGGGAATGTAGACGGCCTCGACCGCATTGCCGTTACCGGCATCGAGCAGCCATTTGCGCGTACCGTCGGCGGCGGTGGTATCACGCAGGACCGCCGGTGCGCGGATCGCGGCGGCGCCGGCGAGCGACGCGCGCAGCGGTTTCGCGAGATCGCTCATCGCACTTATGTCGGCGGCGAAACGCCTGTGCACCCAGCGGCAGACCTGGCGCGCGCGAAACGGCTTTTCGCCGCGTTCGGCGAACCAGTGGGCAAGCGCCGCGGGTTCGAGGTCGAGCAGGTTCTGCATCGCGACGCGTCGTCCTCCGATTACCGTGCGTAGATGCTGTATGCCGGGAAGAAATAGGCGAT
>DASSVX010000033.1:0-16887 GCA_035705655.1 Casimicrobiaceae bacterium | reverse complement strand
GCAAGCACCCGCCGCTGCAGGACGTCATCGCCGCCGCGCCGCGCCTCGTCGACCAGCTCGGCGACGCCTCGCGCGCACACTTCGACGCGTTGCGTGCCCTGCTCGACGACGCCGGGATCGCGTACACGGTCGACGCGCGGCTCGTGCGCGGGCTCGACTACTACAATCGCACCGTTTTCGAATGGGTCACCGGCGCGCTCGGCGCACAGGGCACCGTCGCGGGCGGCGGGCGCTACGACGGGCTGTTCGCGGAACTGGGCGGCAAGCCGACGCCGGCGTGCGGATTCGCGATCGGCGTCGAGCGAATGATCCTGCTGCTCGAAGCCCAGGGCAAGGCGCACGCGCCGGCGCTCGATGCGTACGTCGTGCACGCGGGCGACAAGGCGGGCGAAGTTGCGCGCCATGTCGCCGAAACGCTGCGCGACCACGGTGCGAGCATCGTTCTGCATGCGGGCGGTGGCGGCTTCAAGTCGCAGATGAAAAAAGCCGACGCGAGCGGCGCCCGGCTCGCGATCATCGTCGGCGACGACGAGGCCGCCGCCGGCACCGTCGCGATCAAGCAGCTGCGCGAAGGCGGCGACCAGGTCGCGGTGCCGCTTGCCGACGTGGTCGCCCGCTTCGCCGCACTCAATACCGGTAAGGATGAATATGGCTCTCTATGATCTCGAGGAACAGGACCAGATCGACGACCTGAAGGCGTGGTGGAACCGCTACGGTGGAACCGTCACGGTTGCGCTCGTGCTCGGACTGCTGGTCGTCGCCGGCATCCAGGGATGGCGCTGGTACGCAGGCCACCGCGCGGAGAACGCGTCGGTGCTCTACAGCGCCGTCAGCGAGGCCGCACGCACAAAGGACGCGGCGAAGGCGAAGGACGCCATCGCGCAGATCACCGACCGCTACGCGAGCACCGGCTACGCGCCGCGCGCCGAGCTGCTCTACGCCAAGATGCTCTACGACGCCGGCGATCGCAATGCTGCGAAGGCGCAGCTCGCATGGGTCGTCGATCACGCCTCCGAGGAAGAGCTGCAGACGATCGCGCGCTATCGTCTCGCGCAGATCCAGATCGACGAAAAGCAGTACGACACCGCGCTGGCGACGCTCGATGCGAAGCATCCCGCGCCGTTCGACGGCATGTTCGCCGACCTTCGCGGCGATGCGCTCGCCGCCGCCGGACGCGGCGCCGACGCGCGCGCCGCCTACGAGAGTGCGCTCGCCAAGCTCGATCCCAAATCGGCGTATCGCAATTACGTGCAGGTGAAGCACGACGCGATTCCTGCCACGGCGAAGTTGGCCGAATCGAACGCGCCGGCGGCAACTGCACCGTCGAAGGCCGCGCCCGCCACGGCGGGCGACGCGGTGCAAGGCAAGGCCGGCGGAGCGGTGAAATGACGCGAGCGGCATCGGCGATGCCCGTGCTTCGCGCTCTATCGGCCGCGCTCGTCGCCGTCATGCTGTGCGCCGGCTGTGCGAGCCTTTCCGAATCGTCGCTGACGTCGTGGATGTCGTCGATTCCCGTGCCCTCGTTCGCGTGGCTCACCGGCGGCAGCCACAAGCCGGGGCCGCTGCCCACGCTCAACGCGAGCGTCACGCCGCGCATCGACTGGCAGCAGAGCGTCGGCAGGGCCGCGCCCGGGATCGCGCCCGCGATCACCGCGTCGGCCATCTACGCAGCGGCCGGCGACGGCACGCTGATGCGGCTCGATCCTGCCACCGGGCGCGTCGAATGGAAGATCAGCGCCGGCCAGGCGCTGTCGGCGGGGCCGGGGGCCGATGCCTCGCTCGTCGTCGTCGGCACCAGCAAGGGCGACGTGCTCGCGTTCGATACCGCCGGCAAGGCGCGCTGGAACGTGCGCGTGTCGAGCGAAGTGATCGCGCCTCCGCGCGTTGCCGAGGACGTCGTCGTCGTGTTCTCCGGCGATGGTCGCATCTATGGTCTCTCGGTCAGCGACGGCAAGACGCTGTGGGTCGACCCGCGCACGAATCCGCCACTGACCGTGCGCAACGCGGCCGGCGGCGTCCTGTCGCGCGGCGGCCTGTTCGTTGGCACCGCGGGCGGACGCCTGCTCGCGATCGATGCACGAACCGGCACCGTCGCGTGGGACGGCACGGTCGCGACGCCAAAGGGCGCAACCGAGCTCGAGCGCATCGCCGACGTGACCAGCCTGCCCTACGTCGACGAGAAGGAAGCCTGCGCAGCAGCGTACCAGGGCCGCGTCGCCTGCTTCGACGTCGTGCGCGGCGCGCTGATCTGGACACGCGACGTATCGAGCCTCGCCGGCATCACCGCCGACGCGAATCGCGTCTACGTCGTCGACGACAAGGGCAGCGTGCTCGCGTTCGACCGGAGCAACGGCGCGTCGGTGTGGAAGCAGGACGTTCTCGGAAAGCGCCGCATCGGCGGTCCGCAACTGATCGGCGACGAGATCGGCGTCGTCGACGTCGAGGGGTATCTGCACCTTCTATCGCGCAGCGATGGCGCGTATGTCGGGCGGCTTGCCACCGACGGCAGCCTCGCCACGACGCAACCGGCGCCGCTCGGCGGCGGCATGCTGTGGCAATCGGAGAAGGGGACGCTCTTTTCGGTGTCTGCTCGTTGAACCGATGTAGGGTCAGAGACGACTTTCAGCGACCATCGAGCGGCAACCCGGTGACTCGTCCGGAAAGTCGTCTCTGACCCTCATGCTCCCTACCATCGCCCTCGTCGGCCGTCCCAACGTCGGCAAGTCGACGCTCTTCAATCGGCTGACGAAGACGCGCAACGCGCTCGTCGCCGATTTCCCGGGCTTGACGCGCGACCGTCACTACGGACGCGCACGCGCAGGCGATCGCGAATTTCTCGTCGTCGACACGGGCGGCTTCGAGCCGGTCGCCACGTCCGGCATCCTGTTCGAGATGGCGAAGCAGGCGCGGGCCGCCATCGCCGAATCCGACGTGATCGTCTTCATCGTCGATGCGCGCGAGGGGGTCACTCCGCAGGATCATGCGATCGCGTCGCTGCTGCGCAAGTCGGGGCGCCCGGTCGTCCTCGCGGTCAACAAGGCGGAAGGACTCGCGCCCGAGCGCAGCGTCGAGTTTCACGAGCTCGGTGTCGGCGAACCGCTGCCCATTTCGGCTGCGCACGGAGAAAACGTGCGCGACCTCATCGACATCGCGCTCGAGCATTGCCCGCCGCCCGCCGAGGCCGAGCCGCTCGACGAGGGCGAGCGGCGCATCCGGGTCGCCGTCGTCGGCCGGCCGAACGTCGGCAAGTCGACGCTAGTCAATGCGCTGCTCGGCGAGGAGCGCGTGATCGCCTTCGACCAACCCGGCACCACGCGCGATTCGATCCATCTCGATTTCGAGCGCGCCGATCGCCGCTATACGCTGATCGACACCGCGGGCGTGCGCCGGCGCGGCAAGGTGAGCGAAGTCGTCGAGAAGTTTTCGGTGATCAAGACACTGCAGGCGATCGAGGACGCGAACGTCGTGATCCTGCTGCTCGATGCCGGCGACGGCATCACCGAGCAGGATGCGCACCTCGCCGGACACATCCTCGAAGCGGGGCGCGCGATGACCATCGGCATCAACAAATGGGACGCGGCCGACAACGAGCAGCGTGCAACGGTCAAGCGCGAGTTCGAGCGCAAGCTGGCATTCCTGGGCTTCGCCGAGCATCACTACATCTCGGCACGCGAGGGACGCGGCGTCGAGGCGTTGCTGCGCGCGGTGGACCTTGCGTACGCTGCAGCGATGGCGCGGCTGCCGACACCGCGGCTGACGCGCACGCTGCAGCTTGCCGTCCTGCGCCAGCAGCCGCCGCGTGCGGGCTACGTGCGGCCGAAGCTGCGCTATGCCCATCAGGGCGGCGTCAATCCGCCGCTCGTCATCGTCCACGGTTCGGCGCTGTCGCACGTGCCCGACGGCTACCGCCGCTATCTGGAACATTTTTTCCGCGACGCGTTCCAATTGCGGGGCACACCCCTTAGGATACAATTCAAGACAGGTGCCAATCCCTACGCGAATTCCAGTCGGTAACCAGAAAAACAAGCGCGGAGCTCACCGATGAGCAATAAAGGGCAAATGCTACAAGACCCGTTTCTGAACACCCTGCGCAAGGAGCACGTGCAGGTTTCCATCTATCTGGTGAACGGCATCAAGCTGCAGGGGCAGATCGAATCGTTCGACCAATACGTGGTGCTGCTCAAGAACACCGTCACGCAGATGGTCTACAAGCATGCGATCTCGACGGTCGTGCCGTCGCGGCCCGTCGCGATGCCGCATCAGAATCACCACGAAGCCGAAAGCTGACGCCGGCCGGCCCGGTTCGCATGCGGTTGCGGCGCGCGCGGCGCGGCGTCCGCTCGCGGTAAGCTAGCCGGCATGCTGGAACGTCCCGAAATCGGCGACCGGGCGCTCGTGGTCGCGCTCGACATCGGCCGGGTGGACGGGTCCGACCGGCTCGCCGAAATCGCGGCGCTCGCCGCATCGGCCGGTGCGACGGTCGTCGGCAACCTTCGCGGGCGCCGGCCGCGTCCCGACGCGGCTCTTTTCGCCGGACGCGGCAAGGTCGACGAAATCGCCGCGCAGCGGCGCGAGGCCGACGCCGATCTCGTCATCTTCGACCACACGCTCTCCGGCGTGCAGCAGCGCAATCTCGAGCAGGCGCTCGAATGTCGCGTCGTCGACCGCACGAGCCTCATCCTCGACATCTTCGCCCAACGCGCGCGCAGTGCCGAGGGCAAGCTGCAGGTCGAGCTCGCACAGCTCAATCACATGGCCACCCGGCTCGTCGGTGGATGGACGCACCTCGAGCGGCAGAAGGGCGGCATCGGCTTGCGCGGCCCCGGCGAGACGCAGCTCGAAACCGACCGCCGCCTCATCACGCAGCGCGTCAAGCTGCTGCGCGAGCGCCTGCGCCGCGTCGCGCGAAGCCGCGCCACGCAGAATCGCGCCCGCCGGCGTGCCGCGGTGCGCACCGTGGCGCTCGTCGGCTACACCAACGCCGGCAAGTCGACGCTGTTCAACCGCCTCGCGGCGGCGAAGGTCTACGTAGCGAACCAGCTTTTCGCGACGCTCGACACGACGCTGCGCCGCGTGCACGTCCAAGGCGCCGAGAACATCGTGCTGTCCGACACGGTCGGCTTCATCCGCGACCTGCCGCACGATCTGGTCGCGGCGTTTCGCGCGACACTGGCCGAGGCGGCCGATGCCGATCTGCTGCTGCACGTGATCGACGCGAGTGCTGCGAACCGCGACGAGCAGATCGAGGCCGTCGACGCGCTGATCGAGGAGATCGGCGCAGGCGACGTGCCGCAGATTCGCGTCTACAACAAGAGCGATATCGCCGGCACCGTGCCGGGCGTCGAGCGAGCCCCCTGTGGTACCATCTCGTCGGTCCGCGTGAGTGCGGTCACCGGCGCCGGGATCGCCGAGTTGCGCGCCGCGCTGGCCGAACGCTTCCCGGCCTCGCCGCTCCCCGTTTCCGAACCAACCGACACGCCGGCGCGTTCCGGCCTGTGAGCCTCCGGGTTCCATGGGCGCCTTTGCGCCGAACTTTGCATGCTCCGAGCCCGAGTGGAATCCGTATGTCGCTGAACGACCCGCAGTGGGGCAAGCGAAGCAACAACAGCGGACCGCCCGACCTCGACGAAATCTGGCGTAACGTCAATCGCCGGATGAACGAGCTCTTCGGGCGCCGCCGCGAATCGCCGGACGGCGGCGATGGCGGCGGTGGCGGCATGCACCTGCCGCTCGGCGGAGCCGGCATGCTGATCGTGCTCGTCGTCGTCATCTGGCTCGCAAGCGGCTTCTACATCGTCGACGAAGGCCGGCGCGGCGTCGTGACGCGCTTCGGCAAATACACCGAGACAACGCAGCCCGGTCCGCGCTGGCACCTGCCGTTCCCGATCGAGACGGTGGAGCTCGTCGACTTCTCGCAGGTGAAGACGATCGAGGTCGGCTACCGCAACACGCCGAAGAACAAGATCGACAAGGAAGCGGTGATGCTGACCGATGACGAGAACATCATCGACATCCAGTTCGCCGTCCAATACAACCTGAAGAGCGCAGAGGACTACGTCTTCAACAATCGGCGTCCCGACCAGATCGTCGCGTATGTCGCCGAATCGGCGATCCGCGAGGTCGTCGGCAAGGCGAAGATGGACTTCGCGCTCTACGAGGGACGCGAGCAGATCGCGAAGCAGACCGAGCAACTGATGCAGCAGAACCTCGATCGCTTCGGCACCGGCGTGTTCGTGCAGAAGGTCACGCTGCAGAACGTGCAGCCGCCCGACAAGGTGCAGGCCGCGTTCGACGACGCGGTCAAGGCGGGACAGGATCGCGAGCGGCTCAAGAACGAAGGCCAGGCGTATGCCAACGACGTCGTGCCGCGTGCGCGCGGCATGGCGGCGCGGCTGCTCGAGGAGGCGAACGGCTACAAATCCGAAGTCGAGCAGCGCGCGCAGGGCGACGCGCAGCGCTTCAACCAGGTGCTGGTCGAATACCAGAAGGCGCCCGGCGTCACCCGCGAGCGGCTCTATCTGGATGCGATGCAATCGGTGCTCGGCAATTCGAGCAAGGTGCTCGTCGACCAGAAGAGCGGAAGCCTCTTGTACCTGCCCCTCGACAAGCTGATCCAGCAGTCGGCGTCGCCGGCGCCCGGTGCCGCCGTGCCCGACGCCACGGCGACGCCGCCGCGAGCGATGCCTTCCGACAACGCGCTGTCGATCGATGCGTCACGCTCGCGCGATGCGCTGCGCAATCGGGAGGGGAGATGAGGATGAGCGCCTTGGGGGGCAGCGCAGCGGCGAAGCCGCAAGCGTGGGGGGGACAATGAGATCGTCGATGCCCCTCCTCGCCGCACTCGTCGCGGTGCTGTTCATCGCGTCGCAATCGGTCTACACGGTCGATCAGCGCAAGTACGCGATCAAGTTCCAGCTCGGCGAGATCGTCGAGACCAAGACGACGGCCGGGCTCTACTTCAAGGTTCCGCTCGTGCAGAACGTCAAGTTCTACGACAAGGTGAACCTGACGCTCGACAATCCCGAGCCCGATCGGGTGACGACGTCGGAGAAGAAGCCGCTGCTCGTCGACTTCGTCGTGCTGTGGCGGATCACCGACGTGGGCCAGTACTACCGCTCGGTGCAGGGTGACGAGGAAGCGGCGCGCCGGCGTCTTTCGCAGACGGTCCGCGCCAACCTCGCCGAGGAATTCAACAAGCACGACGTGCACGAGGCCATCTCGTCGGCGCGCGACAAGATCACTTCGGTGACGCAGCAGAAGGCGAACGCCGATGCGAAGTCGATCGGCGTCGAGGTGATCGACGTGCGGCTGCGCCGCGTCGAGCTGCCCCCCGACGTGACCGGTCCCGTGTATCAGCGGATGGAATCGGAGCGGCGGCGCGTCGCGAACGAATTGCGCTCGCTCGGCGCAGCCGAATCCGAGAAGATCCGCGCCGATGCCGATCGCCAGCGCACGGTGATTCTCGCCGACGCATACAGCGAGGCGCAGAAGATCAAGGGCAGCGGCGACGCGAAGGCCTCGGCGGTCTACGCGCAGGCGTACACGCAGAACCCCGAGTTCTATTCGTTCTACCGCAGCCTCGAGGCGTACCGGGCGACGTTTCGCAGCAAGAGCGACCTGATGGTGCTCGACCCGAGCTCCGATTTCTTCCAGTACTTCAAGGACCCGGGCACGAGCCGCACGGCGCCTCGAACGCCGGCCAAATAAGCGCGACGGAGCGCCAGCGTGCCCGATTCGCTGTGGACCGCGCTTGCGCTGCTGCTGATCCTCGAAGGATTGCTGCCGTTTGCCGCACCTCGCGTTTGGCGTGAAGGCTTCCGGCATTTGACCGAGCTCACCGACGGGCAGCTTCGCTTCATCGGCATGATCGCCATCGGCATCGGGCTTCTCGCCCTCTACCTGATCTGATGCGCACCGTGCGCAACTGGCTGCTTCCCGAAGCGATCGACGACGTGCTGCCCGCCGAGGCGGCCGGACTCGAGGCGTTGCGGCGCACGCTGCTCGATCACTTCGCGCACCATGGCTACCGGCTCGTTCGTCCGCCGCTGATCGAGCATCTCGACTCGCTGCTGACCGGCAGCGGCCGCGACCTCGAGCTTCTCACGTTCAAGACCGTCGATCCGCAATCGGGACGGCTGGTGGGTATCCGCGCGGACATCACGCCGCAGGTCGCGAGGATCGACGCACATCTGCTCAACGAGCCGGGCGCGACGCGACTTTGCTATGCAGGCAGCGTCGTGCGCGCCGTGGCGGAGGGGCCGGGTGCCACGCGTGAAGTGGTGCAGGTCGGCGCCGAGCTCTTCGGCGTGCCGGGGACCGACGGCGATCGCGAAGTGATCGGGCTGCTCGTTTCGTCGCTCACCGCAGCCGGCGTTCGCGGACTGCACCTCGATCTTGGCCACATGGGCGTTTATCGCGCGCTCGCGAGTGCGGCCGGGCTCGCCGAAAGCGACGACAGCGCGCTGTTCGAGGCGCTGCGCACGAAGGACGGGCCGGGTGTGCACGCGCTCGCGCGTCACCTGCCACCGGCTTGGCGCGACGCGCTCGAGGCATTGCCGACCCTTTACGGCCCCGCACCGGAGGTTCTGCGCACCGCACGTGAGCGGCTGCCCGACATTGCGTCGATCGCCAACGCGCTCGCCTCGCTCGAAGCGCTCGTCGAGACGGCCGCGCCGCTCGTCGACGCGTTGCACATCGATCTCGCCGACCTTCGCGGCTATCATTATCACAACGGCGCGATCTTCTCGGTGTTCACGGCGGGCGAGCCGAATGCCGTCGGCAAAGGTGGCCGCTACGACGGCATCGGCAAGGCGTTCGGCCGTGCGCGCCCGGCGACCGGCTTCACGCTCGATCTTCGTCAACTCGCGGGCGTGCTCGCGCGCGGCGAACCGAAGTAGGGTCAGAGACGACTTTTGACGGTGCACGAGCGAGCGCGAATGACAACAAAAGTCGTCTCCGACCCCAGAAACGTCGTCGTCATCGGCGCCCAGTGGGGCGACGAGGGCAAGGGCAAGATCGTCGACTGGCTCACCGAGAGTGCGCAGGGCGTGGTGCGCTTCCAGGGCGGTCACAACGCTGGACACACGCTCGTCATCGGCGGGCGCAAGACCGTGCTGCGGCTCATTCCGTCCGGCGTGCTGCGCGAAGGCGTCGCGATCCTGATCGGCAACGGGGTCGTGCTGTCGCCGTCGGCATTGATGCAGGAGATCGAAGAGCTCGAGCAGGCCGGCGTCGACGTGCGCTCGCGGCTCATGATCTCGCCCGCGTGTCCGTTGGTGCTGCCGATCCACGTGGCGCTCGACCAGGCACGCGAAGCGGCGCTCGGCGACGCTCTGAAGATCGGCACCACCGGACGCGGCATCGGTCCCGCCTACGAGGACAAGGTCGGCCGGCGCGCGCTTCGCGTGCAGGACCTGCTCGACCCGGCGCGTTTCGCCGCCAAGCTCGAGCAGCTGCTCGACCTCCACAATTTCACGCTCGTCCATTACTTCAAGTGCGCGCCGGTCGATTTCGCGAAGACGAAAGACGACGTGCTGGCGCTCGGCGGCGCGATCGCGCCGATGGTGGGCGACGTCGCGGCCGCGATCCAGCGCGCACGGGCGCGCGGCGAATCGCTGCTGTTCGAAGGTGCGCAAGGCGCGCTGCTCGACGTCGACCACGGCACGTATCCGTACGTGACGAGCTCGAACTGCGTTGCGGGCGCCGCTGCGCCGGGCGCGGGCATCGGGCCGCACATGATCGACTACGTGCTCGGCATCGTGAAGGCTTATACGACGCGTGTGGGCACCGGTCCCTTCCCGACCGAGCTCACCGATGACACCGGCGCGATGCTCGCGAAACGCGGCAACGAATTCGGCTCGGTCACCGGACGGCCGCGGCGCTGCGGCTGGCTCGACATTCCGGCGCTACGCCGCTCGTTCGCGCTCAATGGCGTGAACGGCCAGTGCATCACGAAGCTCGACGTCCTCGACGGCATGGCACAGATCCGGATCTGCACCCACTACGAGGTAGGCGATGCGACCGTCGATCTCATACCCACGGGCGCCGACGAGGTCGCGCGCTGCCGGCCCGTCTACGAAACGCTGCCAGGCTGGAGCGGGAGCACGGTCGGCGCGAAGTCGTTCGCGGCGCTGCCCGCGGCGGCACGCGCCTATCTCGCACGCATCGAGGCGCTCACCGGCGTGCCGATCGCGATGGTCTCCACCGGGCCTGACCGCGACGAGACGATCCTCGTGCACCATCCGTTCGCGCGATGACGCTCGACATCGACTGGCCGCGCTACAACACGCTGGTCGAAAGACTCGCGCTCAACGTGCACGAGTCGGGCTTCCGGTTCAACCAGATCATCTGCATCGCGCGCGGCGGCCTTCGCGTCGGCGACGTGCTGTCACGCATCTTCGACCAGCCGCTCGCCATCCTGTCGACGCATTCGTACACCGCCGAGGGCGGCACGATCCGCGGCGAGCTCGTGATCGCCGAGCACATGACGATGACGAAGCCGCGCCTCGGCGATCGGGTGCTGCTCGTCGACGACATGGTCGATTCCGGGCATACGCTCGCCGCCGTCCACGACGAGCTGCCGCGGCGCTTCCCGCACATCTCGGAACTGCACACGGCCGTGCTGTGGTGGAAGGCATGCTCGGTGTTCGAGCCCGACTACTACGTCGAACACCTTCCCGACAGCCCGTGGATCCGCCAGCCGTTCGAGGTGTACGACGATCTCGACCCGGCGTCGCTCAAGGATCGGCTCGGCGTGGCGCTCGAGCGCGACTGACCTCGCGCGTCCTCACCACGCATCGAGCGACGCAAAGCAGCATCGCGTTCGCTGCCGATGCGTTCATCTGCGTGGCGGGCATTGCTCGGCCGCCTGCTCGAGCTCATCGACCCATCGCGCGCGGTCTTCCGGATTCGGCGCCGACAATTCGACGATCCGTCGCTTGCCGGGCGACCAGCACGCGTATCGATCGGGCCAGCGCGCCGTATCCGGCGCGAAGATGCGGGCGAGCATTGGCGCGTCCACGCGGGACGGGCGAAGCGTTGCGAGACGCGATGCAAGCCCGGCCGCGAGCTGATCGTAACGTGCCTGCACTTCGCGCGGCACCGTGGGCAATACCCGGTGCAGCAGCGCCTCGCGCTGCAGTGGCGGCATCACCAGCCCCGCCTGCGCGTTGCGTCCGGTGATCACCGGTCCGTCGTGCTCCGGGATCACGAGGAGCGTCAGTCCCGGATTGCTGCGCGCCCAGTCGGGAATCGACGCTGCAAGCGCGCGCATGCCGCGCTCGGCGCGGCTCGCGCCCGCGAGCTCGCCTTCGAGCACCCAGCTGCCCGCTACGCACGCGAGCAAAAGGAGTCCGATGCCCGGCAGACGCGCCGCTTCGCCGCGGGCGCGTCGTTCAACGGCGCCGACCGGAGCGGCACCCGCGACGCCGAGTGCGAGTGCCAACCACGCGATCGGCGTGTAGGCGAGCCGGCCACCCTCGCCGGTGTCACCCATGCTGCCGAGATTGAGGAACGTCGCCGCAACGAGGCCCGCCGACGACGCGAGAAGCGCCGCCACGAGCCGCGCGGCACTCGAGTGCGACGTGACGGCGAACAGGAGTGCCACCGACGCAAGCGCTGCGAGCGCCGCGTAGACGTTCGCAACATGCGGCGTCGAATGCGTCAGTGCGGACCACCACGGCGGAAGCGACACGATCGCTTCGCGCAGCCGATCGAGCGACGGCGTGCCGGCGCCCGCGTAGTAAACGCGCCACGCGTCGCCGAACAGGTGGCCGCGAAGCACGAGGAACATCGCGACGAGCGCGAAGCCGGCAGCGATCGCGATCCGTTGCGCGCGCGTCGTGCGCACCGGCCAGGCGAGCGCGACGAGCAGCATCTGCAACGCAAATACCGCGGCCGATTCCTTGAACCCGAGTGCCACGGCCAGCAGCAAGGGCGGCCACAGTGCCTGGCCAACCGATGTTCGCGATACCGACCACGCAAACAACGCCGACAACGTGAGCAGCGTGACGAACGCGTCCGCGCGCGCCGATATCCAGAACACGCCCTCGGCGAGCAGCGGACACAGCGCGAAAAACAGCGCGGCCACGGCGCCCGCGACGCGCCCGTTGCGACCGCATGCGTGTGCGAGGCGCGACACGAGCATGCCGATGAACGCCACGTTGGCGAGATGGATCGCGATGCTCACGGCGAACCAGCCGACGTAGACGCTTCCCGCAAGCCACCCGTTCACGAGAATGCTCGCAAGCATAAGCGGCCGATAGAACGCGCCCTGCGACGACGCGCCGCTCGACAATTGCGTCCATGCCTGATGCCAGAGCTCGCCCGACTGATCGGCGAGCCAGGCGCGGTCGAGGTTGCCGACATCGTCGCCGAGCCAGTAGCCGGCGAAGAAGCGGAAGTACATCGCCGCGGCGCACAGCACGGGGACGACGAAAAGCGGCAAGCCGCGACGCACGCGCGGATCGACCGTCACCTCGCCTGCCGCCATGCCGGGCTCCCGCCGTCCATCCGCCGCGATCTGCGGCGCCGGGCACTTCCTGCACCTTCGGGCGCTCGAACGCTTGGGCGCATCGCGCACGCCGCGCTCATCGGGCACCGGCTATGATGATGCGGGATGGGTCAAGAAACAGAAAAACCGGCGACTGCGCCGGCTTGCTCGATGGTGCCCGGAAGAGGACTCGAACCTCCACAGTGTTGCCACCGCCAGGACCTGAACCTGGTGCGTCTACCAATTCCGCCATCCGGGCAGGCGTGACGAACCCTTAATTTTAAAAGCTGCGCATAGCCTTGTCAAAGACGATTCCCCTTCGCCGTCGTGCCGCAACCACGCCGCGGAGCTCCGAGCGCCCGCGTACGCCCGAAGCGGCGGCGCACGGCGAATCGAAACCGACCTGCGACGCGATCCTGCGCGAGCTGACCGAAGCCGGCATTCCGCTCGCGCCCGCCGAGATCGCGTCGCGCCTGTCGATCGGCCGCCGCCAGCAGCATCTGTTCGACGCCTGCGTCGCAACGCTCGAGCGCGACGGCGAGATCCTCGTCAACCGCAAGGGCGAGCTTTGCATCGTCGCCAAGCTCGACCTCATCCGCGGCACCGTGCAGGGCCACCCCGACGGCTACGGCTTTCTCGTCCCCGAAGGCGGCGGCGACGATCTCTTCCTGTCCCCGCGCGAAATGCACAAGGTGCTGCATGGTGATCGCGTCACGGCGAAGCGCATCGGCGTCGACCGCCGCGGGCGTCCGGAGGGCGAGATCGTCGACGTGCTCGAGCGCGCCAACCGCGAGATCGTCGGTCGCATCCACGAGGAACACGGCATCTGGTTCGTCGAGGCCGAGAACCGGCGCATCAACCAGGATCTTCTGCTCGGTGCGGGCGACCGCGGCGGCGCGCAGCCGGCGCAGGTCGTGGTCGTCGAGATCGTGGAGCAGCCAAGCGCGCATGGCGAAGCGGTCGTGCGCGTCAAGGAGGTGCTGGGAAGCGCCACCGATCCCGGCATCGAGATCGAGATCGCGCTGCGCAAGCACGACCTGCCGTTCGAGTGGAATCCGGCGGCAAAGCGGCAGGTGCTGCGCCTGCCGGCGGAAGTGCGTCCGGCCGACCGCAAGAGCCGCACCGATCTCAGGCACTTGCCTCTCGTGACGATCGACGGCGAGACCGCGAAGGACTTCGACGACGCCGTGTCTTGCGAGCCCGACGGGCGCGGCTTCCGGCTGATCGTCGCGATCGCCGACGTCGCGCATTACGTGCGCGACGGCGACGCGCTCGACCGCGAGGCGCGGGAACGCGGCACGTCGGTCTACTTCCCGCGGCGCGTGATCCCGATGCTGCCCGAGGCACTGTCGAACGAGCTGTGCTCGCTGAAGCCCGACGTCGAGCGCCTCTGCATGGCATGCGACATGAGGATCGACGCCCGCGGGACGATCAAATCGTACGCGTTCTACCCCGCGGTGATGCACTCGCGCGCGCGGCTCACGTACACGCAGGTGTACACGTGGCTCAACGACACGGCTGCCGCGAAAGGCACGGCCGGCGAAGTGCTGCTGCCACATCTCGCGCAGCTCTACACGCTCTACAAGGTGCTCCTCGCCGCACGCGAGCGGCGCGGCGCGATCGATTTCGACACCGCGGAGCTCGCGCTGCAGTTCGACCCGTACGGCAAGATCGCGGAGATCGTTCCCGCACCGCGTAACGACGCACACCGGCTGATCGAGGAATGCATGCTCGCCGCCAACGTGTGCGCCGCCGGCTTCCTCGCCGAGAACGGGCAGCCGGCGCTCTACCGCGTCCACGAGGGTCCGCCGCCCGAAAAGCTTGCCGTCCTGCGCGAATTCCTCGCGAGCTGCGCACTGAGCCTCACCGGCGGCGACAAGCCGACGGCGATGGATTACGCCGCGCTGATCGACCGCATTCGCGAGCGCCCCGATTTCGCGCTGTTGCAGACCGTGTTGCTGCGCTCGCTTTCGCGCGCCGAATACAGCCCCGACAACGTCGGCCACTTCGGCCTCGCGTACGACGCCTATGCGCACTTCACGTCGCCGATCCGCCGCTATCCCGACCTCCTCGTCCATCGCGCGATCAAGGCGGTGCTCGCGGGAACGCCTTCGCGCCGCGGGGCCGCCCCAAGGCGCGAATCCGCCCCCTCCGGGGGCAGCGAAGCGGCGCGAGCCGCGAGCGTGGGGGAGCCTTCGCGCCGCGGGGCCGCCCCAAGGCGCGAATCCGCCCCCTCCGGGGGCAGCGAAGCGGCGCCAGCCGCGAGCGTGGGGGGACCTTATTACACGCCGAAGGATGCGACGTGGGCCGAGCTCGGCGTGCACTGCTCGATGACCGAGCGCCGCGCCGACGACGCATCGCGCGACGTGCTGCAGTGGTTGAAGTGCCACTACATGCAGGAGAAGGTGGGCGAGACGTTCCCGGGGACGATCAGCGGCGTCGCGAGCTTCGGCATCTTCGTGACGCTCGACGGCCTCGACATCGACGGCCTCGTGCACGTGACCGAGCTGCCGCGCGACTACTTCCACTTCGACGCGGTGCGCCATGCGCTCATCGGCGAGCGCAGCGGGCGCACGTTCCAGCTCGCCGGCCGCGTGATGGTGAAGGTCGCGCGCGTCGATCTCGAGCGGGCGAAGATCGACTTCACGCTCGACGAAGCGGCGACGCGGCCGAGCGAATCGCTCGCGCCCGGCCGGCCGGTGTCGCTGCAGCCGTCGCAGCCCGCGGCCGCGAAGCCAATCGTGCGTGAAGCGCTCGCGCGAAGCGAACGGCCGCGCGGACGCAAGTCACGTCGCTGATCTTGCACCACGACGACCTCGTCATCCAGGGGCCGCAGGTCCTGCGCGAGGACATCGAAATCCTGCGGCTGATGACCGGTGCCAGCGGCGTCGAGCCGCTCGCACGCGCGTCTTGCGAAGCGTTCATGCTGCACGAACCGGAGCATCGCGCCGGGGTCGCCGAGGCCTGCGCTGCCGCCGGATACGACTTCGCGTTCGTGCCGTGCGAGCGCGCGCTCGGGCGCGTGCGGCTCGTCGCGATGGACATGGACTCGACGCTGATCACGATCGAATGCATCGACGAAATTGCGGCGTTGCACGGCATTGGCGACGAGGTCGCCGCGATCACCGCGTCGGCGATGCGCGGCGAGATCGACTTTCGGGCGAGCCTAACGCGCCGGGTCGCGTTGCTCGAAGGGATGCCCGTCGACGCACTCGCGCGGGTTCATGACGAGCGTTTGCAACTGTCCCCCGGCGTGCCGCGGCTGTTCGATGCGTTGCGTGCCATCGGCGCGAAGACGCTGCTCGTGTCGGGCGGCTTCACGTTCTTCACCGAGCGCCTCCAGTCGCGGCTCGGGATCGACTACACGCTGGCGAACGTTCTCGACGTCGAAGACGGGCGGCTCACCGGAAGAATGCGCGGCGACATCGTCGACGCCGACGCGAAAGCCGTACGTTTCGCAGAGCTTGCTGCCGAATATGCGGCCGGCGGCATCGGCGTCGCGATCGGCGACGGCGCCAACGACCTGGCGATGCTTGCACGGGCCGACGTTTCGGTCGCGTACCGCGCGAAGCCGCGCGTGCGCGCCCAGGCGATGCACGCGATCGACCACTGCGGTCTCGACGCGGTGCTCAACCTGTTTGCATGACGCCCCCCGTGGAACGAGCGCAGGAGTGCGAGCCATCGCATGCACGCTGCTTTGGCGCGCGACGGAACAATTTACGGCGCGCGGGCGCGACATGCTGAATACGACAGTTTTCAAGCGATGAAACAAGGGATTGCAAAGATGGTGCGCGGCTTGCTTGTCGGCAGGACGCGCGATCGGTTACAACCCCGCGCAGGACAAAGGGCGAGCTGCCGATTCATCCTTCCGGCGCTCGTGACTGAGCCATGCGTCTCGCGAAACGACGACGACGAAGACACGAACGTTCAGTCGATCTCGTCGATCCAGGCTTGCTGAATCGCCTCGAGGATCTTTTCACCTCCGCGCTTGGGATCATCGTCGAAATCCGGCAGCTTCTGCACCCAGTTGTGCAGGTCGGTGAAACGGACGACGGAAGGAACGACGCCGGGATGCGCGGCACGCAGAGCCATTGCGATGTCGAGCGTATCGGTCCACTTCATTGAGTCAGCCCCTCTCCTTCGCGTAGTTGATCGTATACCTCGGTATCTCGACGACCAGCCGCGCGTCGTCCACCATCGCCTGGCAGGAGAGCCGCGACACCGGCGTCAGGCCCCAGGCGCGATCGAGCAGGTCTTCCTCGTCTTCCGATGCCTCCCGCAGCGAGTCGAAGCCCTCGCGCACGATCACGTGGCACGTCGTGCACGCACACGATTTCTCGCACGCGTGTTCGACTTCGATGCCCTGCTCGAGAAGGTTGTCGAGCACCGAGACGCCG
>DASSVX010000032.1:0-3800 GCA_035705655.1 Casimicrobiaceae bacterium | reverse complement strand
TGACGACGTCCTGCTCCCGATCAAGGGCGAGACCCTGCGCGCGAACTTGCTCGATCCGCGCGAAGTGGGCTTGATCGAGTTGTCGGGTGATGGACTCGTCTTCAGCTCCGCGAAGCCGGCGCAGCGAGAGGGGTGGATTGCGTTGCGCTGCGTAAATCGGCGCGAGGTCGCCGTGCGGGGGACCTGGACGTTCGGACGAACAATCGTCGAGTCGGTGCGCGCGCGGCTGGACGAGACACCAGAAGGGCCGGTTAGCGTCAATGGGAGATCAGTGACGTTCGATGCCGCCGCCAAAGAGATACTGACGGTGCTTGTTAAGCTCGACTAGATGGCGAGCGCATCGCACCGCGACTTCGATCGCGCCACTCATCCCCAACCACGCTCGTCGCCAGAACCGTTACAACCAGCGCGATGCCCGGCGCCAGCGCAACCCACGGCGCCGTCACCAGCAGGTCGCGACCGCCCGCGATCATGTTCCCCCAACTCGGCGCCGGTGGCTGGATCCCGAGCCCCAGGAACGACAGCCCGCTCTCGAGAAGAATCGCGTTTCCGACGCCGAGCGTCGTGGCAACAAATGCGGGCCCGATCGCGTTCGGGAGCACGTGCCTGAACAGCACGCGGTGCGGTGCAGCCCCCAATGCCGACGCAGCCGCGACGAATGGCCTCGCGCTCACCGCGATCACCTCGGCGCGCACCAGCCGCGCGACGCCCATCCAGCCGGTTGCGATCAGTACCACGAGTATCGTCGTGAGCCCGGGTGCCCAGAGAGCAACGCCGACCAGGAGTAGCACGATACGGGGCAGCGCGAGCAGGAGATCGGCGAGCGCCATCAACGCGCGATCCAGCACGCCGCGGCGCCAGCCGGCGAGCGCGCCGACTAGCGTGCCCACGAGACCGGAGACCCCCGCACCGATGACACCGACAAGCAGCGACAGTCGTCCGGCGAGCATCATACGCACGAGGAGATCGCGGCCGAACCGGTCGGTGCCAAGCAGGTGCATGGTGCCGTGCGCGTCGCGGCCCAGCGGCGGAACAAGCCGGCGCGCCAGCACGTCGTTGATTTGCGACGGGTCACGCGAAGCGAGCGCCGGCACGACGATCACGGCGAGGGCGAGAAGCACGAGCGCCGCCAGGCCGACGCTGCCCGCGCTCACGGCGCGCAGCCGCGGACGCAATTCCCTCATCGTCTCATTCACGCAGGCGCGGGTCGGCCCATGGCAGCAGCGACTCCGCCACGAGGTTCGCGACAATCACCAGCAGCGCATAGGCAGCGGCGCTACCCAGTACCACCGGATAGTCGCGCGCCGTAATTGATATCACCATCAATCGTCCCATCCCCGGCCATCCGAAGATGGTTTCAACAAACACCGAGCCCGCGACGGTTCCGGGAAGAGCCAGCGCGAACAAGGTGATCAACGGGGCGCGCATGTTGGCGAGCAGATGACGGCCAAGCACCGTCCGCTCTGGAAGCCCCTTCGCGCGCGCAGTGCGAACCCAGTCCGTGTCGAGCACTTCGAGCGCGCTCGTGCGCACGTAACGCGCGACACCGCCGGCGCCGATCGCCGCGAGCAATGTCACTGGCAGGATCGAGTGGCGTAGCAGATCAGCCAAATGCGCAAGCCCGTGGAGCTCGGCGCCAGGAGTGGTCATCCCTACTGCCGGAAGCCGTGCCCACAGCGGAAAGCTGAGCAGCGATGCGACATAGGTGAACAGAGCGATCGCTCCGAGACCGAGCCAGTAGGCGGGTGACGCGGCGAGGACGACGGAAATAAAGGTGAGTGTGAAATCGGCGTGCGTTCCGCGGCGCGCACCCTGCACCACGCCCACTATCGTGCCGACGAGAAAGGAGAGTAGCAGCGACGCGCCGCCGAGCGCGAGCGAGACGGGGAGCGCGTCACGGAGCACTGCGACGACAGGTCGTCCCTCGCTGAAGCTTGTTCCGAAATCGCCGCGCAGCATCCGCCCCGTCCATCGTGCATATTGCGCGGCGATCGGCTGATCGAGCCCCAGGTTGGCGCGAAGTCGAACCGCATCAGTGGCCGATGCGTTGGGCGGCAGCAGGAAAGTCGCCGGATCTCCCGGCGCCATGCGAAGGAGCACGAACGTGAGCGACAGCACGCACCAGTACAGCACTGCTGTGCGAAGGAGTGCGCCGGCGACGCCGAGCGAGCGCGATGCGACTGGCGAAATCATGCGATGATATCGCCTCGGACACTCGGCGCGTCAATTGCTGCACTCGTGCTCACCTCGTGCACACCGCAACGGCAGCCGGATGTGCTCGTCCTCGCGTCGGGTGCGGATCTCGAATCAGCGAACCCGCTGGTGACGACGCATCCGCTCTCTCGCCAAATCCAGAGATACGCGCTGTTCGTAACGCTCCTGCGGTACGACTCGACGCTCACTCCACAACCATACTTCGCGCGAAGCTGGCACTGGTCGGATGTCGGCCGCACGCTGACGCTCTCGCTCGCTCCCGATCTTCGCTGGCACGACGGCGTCCCCACTACTTCACGCGATGCAGCTTTCACATTTCTCGCGGCGCGCGATCCGGCCACGGGATTTCCGCGCGCCGCTGAGCTCACCTCACTCGACACCGCGGTCGCCGTGGACGACACGACCTTGCAGCTGCACTTCAGTCGCGCGCCCTCTCGACTCCCACCGCTCCTCGCCGAGCTGCCGATAATCCCCGAGCATCTTCTTTCCACAATTCCCCGCTCGGCGATGCGTGGCGCGCCGTTCAACGGGGCGCCAGTCGGGAACGGTCCCTTTCGCTTCGTGGGACGGCGGCGCGGCGCGAGCTGGACCTTCGCGCGAAACGACGCGTTTCCCTCCTCACTCGGCGGGCCGCCAGCGCTGCGCGGGCTGGTGATCGCGGTTGTCGACGAGGCGACAACGAAATTCGCCGGGCTGGCGAGTGGTGAGCTCGACATGGCAGGGATCGCGCCGACGATGGCAGCGCTCGCGAAGCGCGACGCAACGCTCCGCGTGCTCACGTATCCGATACCGTTCAGTGTCGGACTTTTCTTCAACACCACGCGCCCGCCTTTCGACGACGCGCGCGTGCGACTCGCGATCGCAAGATCGATCGATCGCCCTCGCATCGTCGAGATCGCGCTCGCCGGCTTCGGCACTCCCGCATCAACGCCTGTCCCACCCGAAAGCCCGCTCGCCTGGCGCGAGGCGCCGCCGCAGATCGACACGCTGCGCGCCGACTCGCTGCTGAACTCGGCGGGCTGGCGCCGCGGCACAGATGGAGTGCGCGTTCGCAACGGACAGCGATTGCAGGCTGAGTTACTCACAGTCGGCACCGGCGATAACGTAATCGAGCAGCTGCTGCAGGCGGATCTCGCCGCTCGCGGGATCGAGCTGCGGATACGGCAGACGGAGATGGGCACCTTTCTCACCACCGCGCGCGCGTCTGACAAACGCTTCGATATGCTGCTTGCCGGAATCACCGGCGATCTCTCACTGTCGTACATCGACGCGCTCTTCTCAGGGCGACAGCGCGGCGGCGCGCTCGACTACACTGGTTACCACACCGCGGCACTGGACGCTCTGCTCGACGCCGCGCGGGACGCTGCGCCCGGTGAAGTGGAACACCGTGCATGGCGCGACGTGCAAGCGGCGCTCGATACCCTCGCGCCAGCGACGTGGATCTATCACGCACGCGGACTCCAGGGCGTCTCGCGTCGCGTGCATGGCGACAGGATGGACCTCCGCGGCGAGCTCGTGACGGTTCACGATTGGACCCTCGCCACATCCGGCACCCGATGAGCATTCTCATCTCAGCGGAAGATCTT
>DASSVX010000031.1:0-7717 GCA_035705655.1 Casimicrobiaceae bacterium | reverse complement strand
GCTCAACACGCAGTTCGGCGCGTTCTACTTCAAGCACTGGCTCGATCGGCTCGGCGGGCTGCCCGTGCTGGCTGCCGCGGCCTACAATGCCGGGCCGTCGCGCGCGCAGGCCTGGCGGCCCGCCGCGGCCCCGATGGAAGGCGCGATCTGGGTGGAGACGATCCCGTTCGACGAGACGCGCGATTACGTGAAGCGCGTCCTTGCGAACACGATGCTCTATACGCGCGCACTCGATCGTCCGTACGTCCCGCTGACGCAGCGGCTCGGCGTCGTCACGCCGCGCGATCTCGACAGCGTCGCGGCCTCGGAGCCATGACGCAGCGCGTTCTCGTCGCCGGCGGCGCGGGCTTCGTCGGCAGGCGTGTGGTCGCGAGGCTCTCGGCTGCGGGCCACGACGTCATCGTGCTGACGCGGGCACGCGAGCGCGCCCGCGACCTGCTCCTGCTTCCCACGGTGCGCGTGATCGAGGCCGACCCGTTCGACGCGGCGGTCCTCGCGCGCTGGACACGCCACGCGACCGCGGCAATCAACCTCGTCGGCGTGCTGCACGAGCGCGGCCGCGACACATTCGAGCGCGTGCACGTCGACTTCCCGCGCACACTGCTCGCCGCCTGTCGCAAGGCCGGCGTCTCGCGCATGCTGCACATGAGCGCGCTCGCTGCGGCGGCCGACGCGGCCAGCCTCTACCTGCGCTCGAAGGCCGCGGGCGAAGCGGTCGTTGCCGAATCGGGTCTCGCGTGGACGATCTTCCGTCCTTCGGTCATCTTCGGTCGCGGTGACTCGTTCCTGAGCCTTTTTGCGCGGCTTGCCAACGCGTTTCCCGTCATTCCGCTCGCAGCCGCCAGCGCGCGCTTCCAGCCGGTGTTCGTCGGCGACGTCGCCGAATGCTTCGCGCGTGCGCTCGTCGACGATGAAACGGCGGGCAGGCGCTATTCGCTGTGCGGGCCGAAGCCCTATACGCTGCAGGAGCTCGTGAGCTACGTCGCGGAAACGTCGGGTCACCCACGCCCGATCGTGGCGCTCGGACCCGGCCTCGCGCAGATGCAGGCGCGCGTGATGGAGTGGCTGCCGGGCCCGCTGCTCACGCGCGACAATCTTGCGTCGATGCAGCACGACAGCGTGTGCGAAGGGCCGTTTCCGCCCGAATTCGGCATCACTCCGACGCCGATCGAGGCGATCGCACCCGACTACCTCGCGCCCGTCGCGCTCAAGAGCCGCTTCGATACGTTCCGCGCGAACAGCGGTCGATGACGCGGCCGTTGCCGCAGCCGGTGCGCATCTATCGCGTCGGCGGCTCGGTTCGCGACGAGCTGCTCGGACGTCCGGTGAACGACACCGACTTCGTCGTCGTCGGCGCGACTCCCGAGATCATGCTCGCGTCCGGATTCCTTCCCGTCGGCAAGGATTTCCCGGTGTTCCTGCATCCGCAGACCCGCGACGAATACGCGCTCGCGCGCACCGAGCGCAAGCACGGGCGCGGCTATCGCGGGTTCCAGTTCTTCGCGACGCCCGACGTCACGCTCGAGGAGGACCTGCGCCGGCGCGATCTCACGATCAACGCGATGGCGAGGGGACCCGACGGACACCTGATCGACCCGTTCGGCGGCGAGTCCGATCTGCACGCGGGCGTGCTGCGCCATGTGTCGGGCGCGTTCGCCGAGGACCCGCTGCGCGTGCTTCGCGTCGCGCGCTTCGCGGCACGCTTCGGCTTTCGCATCGCCGACGAGACGCTTGCGCTGATGCGCGCAATCGTGCGCAGCGGTGAGCTCGACACGCTCGCGCCCGAGCGCGTCTGGCAGGAAGTTTCGCGGGGACTGTGCGAAGCGCATCCGTCGCAAATGCTCGACGCGCTGCGCACCTGCGGCGCCCTTGCCGCGGTGCTCCCGGAGATCGACGCGCTCTACGCGATATCGCTCGACGACGGCGAGCCCGACGGCGTCCGCGCGCACGACGATGCCGGCGCATTCACGGCGCGTGCGCTCGATTGGGCAGCGCAACGCGCGATGTCGCTGCCTGCGCGTTACGCGGTGCTGGCGCAAGAGCTCGATCGTGTCGGCGCCGATCGAGTCGATGCACGCACCGGAATCGCGCGTGCGCAGGCGCTTTCCGCGCGCCTTCGCGCGCCGCTCGAATGCCGGGACGCGGCGCGGCTTGCCGTGCGATGGCATCGCGCCATCGCCGCCGCCGAGACGCTGACGCCGGCGGCATTGCTCGACCTCCTGCTTGCCGCCGACGCACTGCGTCGCGCCGAGCGGCTCGACACGCTGGCATCGGCCGCCGCCGCACACGTCGCCGCACACAGGGTGGCGAAGCCCAATGGGCGCCGGCGGACGGGCCTGCTGCACGAGGCGCTGGCCGTCGTGCGCGGCGTCGATGCGGCCGCGATCGCCCGCGATGCCATTGCGCATGCGGCGGCGGACGGCACCCATGCGAGCGCCGGCGATGCGATCGCATCGGCATTGCGTGACGCACGGCTCGCGGCACTTCGCGACTGGAAGACGGCGAGGAAGCGCGGGCGCCCGCGCAGCGCGGGAGCGCCGCGAGCGGACGAGTGATTGCGCCGCCGGCAGCGCCCCGTCAGATCCTGTAGGCGACCGCGCGCATCACGTCGGCCGCGGCGCGCATCGCGCGACGCACCGGATACGGCAGCGGCATCCCGCCCGCATCGAGCGCCATCGCGGCGTGGCGGGCCTCGTCGTCGCGCATCTGCTCGACGATCGCGCGGCTTTTCGCGTCGCTCGCCGGCAGGCGGTCGATATGCGAGGTGAGATGTTCCTCCACCTGGCGCTCCGTTTCGACGACGAAGCCGAGATTGGCATGATCCCCGGTGAACCCCGCGGCGACGCCGATAGCGAACGAGCCCGCGTACCAGAGCGGGTTCAGCAGCGAAGGCCGGTCGTTCATTTCGGCGAGCCGCGCCTGCGTCCATGCAAGGTGGTCCTCTTCCTCGCGCGCCGCGCGATCGAAGCGCGCGCGGACCTCGGGATTGCGCGCGACGAGCGCCTGCGCCGAATAGAGCGCCTGCGCGCACACCTCGCCGGTATGGTTCACGCGCATGAGTCCTGCCGCATGCCGGCGCTCGTGCGGGCCGAGCATCGGATCGGGCAGGTTCGCGCCCGGTGTCGGCCGTCCGGCCGTTGCCGTGCCGGACAGCGTGCGAAGCGCACGATCGAAGCCGAGGATGAGCGAGGTCAGCACAGGGGTTACGGATAAGGTAGAGCGAGCGTCAGGGGCGTCATCCGCGCCGACCGTCAGGCTTGGACCGCGCGAGCGCGCCGTCGCTCCCGCGTCGCGCGTGCCGCATCCACAAAAACAACGGGCGCCCGCGAGGCGCCCGTTGCGTTTGATGCGACTGCCTTAGAACAGGTGAATCATGCCGAGCACGAAGCCGCCGGGCTTGCCGCCGACACCAATCGGGTACGCGTTGATGTTGAACGTGTACGACGCGTTGCACTCGTTGTCGAGCTTGACGTAGCCGGCGTATACCTGCGTGCGCTTCGAGAACGGATACGTATAGCTGATTTCCCACTGGTTGGTCGCTGTGTCCCCACCCTTGGCGAGGCCGCCGACACGCGTGCCGTCCGCCGCGCTGCCCTTGCCGTCGCCCGCGCGGCCGAAGAACGCGTACCAGGTGCCGGGACCCATGGGCATCGTTCCGCTGATGCCCCACATGTCGCGCTTCAGATCGCCCGTCGGCGTGTCGTACTTGAGACGCTCGTACAGCAGCGCCGCGCGGATGATGCCGAAGTTGTAGCCGCCCGTCACCGTGATGTCGTAGTCGTTCAGGTCCTGGCCGCGAACCTTCTGATTGCCTTCGAGGCCGAGGCCGACCTGGATCGGGCCGTTGTTGTAGATCGCGTTGCCACCCCAGCTGTACGCATGACGCAGTTCGGACGCGTGATCGCCGGTGTTGGCGCCCGTGGCACCCGAACCGTCGCGCAGCGCAACCTGGCCGCTGAACGTCAGGCCGCTGAACGACGGCGAGTCGTAGCGCAGCGAGTTGCCGAGACGCGCGTCGAAGCCGCCATCGGCCTTCGACAGCGTGCCCTGCGCCCAGATGTCGGCCGTCGACAGGATCGACGTCGTATAGGTGGGCACGTTACCGAAGATCGGGTGCATGTCGTCGAGGGGCATCAGGAAGTGGCCCATCTTGAACGTGCCCCACGGTCCCTGGAAGCCGACGAACGTTTCGCGACCGCCGAGGTTGCCGCTGTTGGTGTCGCCGTTGATGCTCGATTCGATCTGGAAGATGGCGGACAGGCCACCACCCAGTGCCTCGGTGCCGCGAATGCCGAACCGCGACGAGTTCGAGCTCAACCGGCTCACCGTCGGGTTCGACCCATCCGGCTGACGACCGTTGACGAACTCGAGGTCGACGTTGAGCCGGCCGTACAGCGTCACGTTCGCAGTCTGCGCTTGAGCAGCCAGCGGAGCAGCGAGGACGCCCGCGACGGCGACAGCAACGAGCTTCTTTTTCATTGAGTCTCTCCTCTATCGGAAAAATTTGGCAAGGAAACCGCCTTTTGCGCCTGCCATCAGGAACCTTCTCAACTCTTTCGAGAAGTTGCGACCCATTGTGCCAAACGCGGGAAAGCATTGGCAAGGCAAGGCTACGGAAGCCTCGAAGGCTCTTCTCCGCTGTTGTGCTGAAGCAACAAGCGCGGCCGCCGCCGCGGCGCGGAGTTTCGCGGCGGTCCGCTGACGTTCCTGCGCTAAAATGATGATCGGCAAGGGGAAACGCATCGCGCCGCGACGTTTCCCGCGCTTTCGCGCGCCGGACGGCCGTTTTTCGAAAGATTACTCGGGCCCATCCGGTGCGCGCGGGGGCCGTTGCCTGTTTCCAAACCAGTTTCCCGACGCAAAACGAGGCTGGCCGATGCGGCTTTGCCATTGTCGATGGCGCGAGACCTGATCGCCGCGCCGCTGCTCGCGTTCATGCTCGCCGCAGGCGGCATCGGGCTGCTTCGGCGCGTGGCCGGGTTGCTGCCCCAGGCCGTCCCCAACGCGCGGTCGCTGCATGCGCGGCCGATACCGCGCGCGGGAGGCTATGCGATCTGGCTCGGATTCCTGCCGCCGGCGCTTCTTTTCGGGCCGGCGTTCCCCGGCGGCCTGGCCGGCTGGGTGCCGCCGTTGCTGGCGCTCATCGTCGTATCGGGCTGGGATGACGCCAAGGAGGCGGGCGTCGTCGCGCGGCTGTCCGTGCACGGATCGAGTGCGCTGTGGGCTGCCGTCGCGATGGTGCTGCCCGCCGCCGCCGCATCCGGCATCGCCTCGCCGCTCATGCTGTTCACCGTGACGGGCGTTGCGCTCGTCATCGCGTGGTCGTCGAACCTGTACAACTTCATGGACGGCACCGACGGACTCGCGGGTACGATGGGCGCCATCGGTTTCGCGGCATACGGGATCGCGGCCGTGACCGGCGCAGATGCGGATGCCGATGCGGCGCGCTCGGCGCCGGCCTTCCTCGCCCTCTGTGCAGCGATACTTCCCTTTCTCGTCGTGAACCGGCCGCGGGCGACGATGTTCCTCGGCGACGTCGGCGCCGTGCCGCTCGGCTACCTCGCGGCGGCTTTCGGCGCCGCCGGCGTGTTGCAGCACTGGTGGGCGGCATGGTTTCCGCTGCTCGTCTTCCTCCCGTTCATCGCCGACGCGACGCTCACGCTTGCACGGCGGATCGCGCGCCGCGAGCGGTTGTGGGAAGGTCATCGCGGGCACTACTACCAGCGCCTCGCCCAGCTCGGCGCGGGTCACCGGGGTACGCTCGCGGTCTACGCGGTGCTGATGGCCGGCACGGCGCTGACGGCGATCGCCTGCCATGCCGCTGCGGTCACGACGGGCTGGTGGGCGCTCGGGCTCGCCGTCGTTGTGGTGTTCATGTTGTTCGCGGCGATTGATTATCATTGGCGCAAGAAGACCGGCATCCCCTCGCCCCGATGACCTACCGGCCCAACTGGCGCGCCTCGCTCGCCTTCGTCCACGACGTCTGCATGGCCGCCATCGCCTGGGGCGGCATCTACTGGCTGCGCTTCAACCTCGAGCTGCGCGAGCCGTTCCTGTCCGACATGTGGTCGACGCTCGCGTGGATCCTGCCGCTGCAGGCCGCGATCTTCCTGTCGCTCGGGCTCTATCGCGGGCTGTGGCGCTTTGCGAGCCTCTCCGACCTGCAGCGCATCGTGCTTGCGGCGGCGCTCGGCTCGATCGTCATCCCGGTGGTGCTCGTGATGCTGCGGCTCACGGCGATCGTGCCGCGCAGCGTGCTGTTCTTCTACCCGATCGTGCTCATCTTCCTGATGGCCGGCTCGCGCTTCGTGTTCCGGCTGTGGAAGGAGCACCGGTTCTACAGTCCGTTCGCGGCGCTCGGCGAGCCGGTGATCGTCGTCGGCGCCGGCGAGGCGGGCATGCGCCTGACGCAGGAGATGGCGCGCAGCCGCCAGTGGCGCGTCGTGGGCCTGCTCGACGACGACGCGACCAAGCATGGGCGGCTGCTGCGCAATGTCACGGTGCTCGGGCCGATCGCCGAGCTCGCGCTGTGGACGCGCAAATACGACGTGCGCAAGGTGATCATCGCGCTGCCATCGGCAAACCACGCCGTGCGCCGCCGCGTTGCCGAGCTTTGCGCCGCGGCGCATGTCGAAGCGTTGACGGTGCCCTCGTACGAGGACCTGATCTCGGGCCGCACGCCGCTCACGATGGTGCGCACCGTCGAGATCGACGATCTGCTCGGCCGCGACCCCGTCGTGCTCGACAACGCCGGAATCGCCGAGTGGCTCGGCAACCGCGTGGTGATGGTGACCGGCGCGGGCGGGTCGATCGGTGCCGAGCTCTGCCGCCAGATCGCGCGCTTTCGCCCCGCGCGGCTCGTGCTGTTCGACATTTCGGAGGCGGCGCTCTACGAGATCAGGACCGCGCTCGTCGACGCGTTTCCGCAGTTGGGCGTCGTGTCGATCGTCGGCGACGTCAAGCACGCGTCGATCGTCGAGGAAACGCTGTCACGCGAGAAGCCGGACGTCATCTTTCATGCGGCGGCGTACAAGCACGTGCCGCTGATGGAGGAAATGAACTGCTGGCAGGCGGTGCGCAACAACGCCTACGGCACGTGGGTGCTCGCCCGCGCCGCGGTGGTGGCCAGGGTCGAGAAACTCGTGCTCGTGTCCACCGACAAGGCGGTGAACCCCACGTCGGTGATGGGCGCGACCAAGCGCGTCGCCGAGCAGGTGTGCCAGAGCCTGCAGGATGGGGCGACGCAGTTCGTCATCGTGCGCTTCGGCAACGTGTTCGGCAGCGCGGGCAGCGTGATCCCGCGCTTCGCCGAGCAGATCGCGCGCGGCGGGCCGGTCACGGTCACGCACCCGGACATCACGCGCTACTTCATGTCGCTGTCCGAGGCGACGCAGCTGCTGCTGCAGGCGGGGCTGCAGGGCAAGGGCGGCGAGATATTGACGCTCGACATGGGCGAGCCGGTGCGCATCGTCGATCTCGCGCGCGACATGGTCCGCCTGTACGGCGCGGACCCCGACCACGTGCCGATCGTGTTCACGGGGTTGCGCCCCGGCGAGAAGCTCTACGAGGAGCTGCTTGCCGTCGAGGAGGCGACCAAGCCGACGACGCACCCCAAGCTGCGCATCGCGCAGGCGCGCGAGGCCGACACGTTCGCGGTCGGGCAGATGGTCACGTGGTGCGAGAGCGATCGCACCGCCGACGACGCGGAGGTCCGCGC
>DASSVX010000030.1:0-12839 GCA_035705655.1 Casimicrobiaceae bacterium | reverse complement strand
GCAGCCCCTGCGACCAGCGCGCGTAGACCCCATCGGCCACGATCGACAGCGCATCGAGCCGCGCGTGCAGATCGCGAAGAATCTCGTCGCGTGACTGGCGCGCCGCCGTGCCCGGCGCGGCGATCTCGTCGGCACCGCTTCGGCACCACGTCTCCACGAGATCGGCGGTCATTTCGATGTGGCACTGGAAGCCGATGTGCTTCTCGCCGATCACATAGGCCTGATTCGGGTTGAACGAGTTCGTCAGCACGCGGGATGCGCCGGGCGGCAGCTCGAACACGTCGTAATGCCACTGGAACGGCGTGAAGTGCGCGCGGCCCCCGAACCACGCATCGCGGGCCGCGGCGTCGGTCGACTCGACGTCGATCCAGCCGATTTCCGGCGTCTGCGTGCGGCGCACGCGCGCCCCGAGCGCCTGCGCGAGCAGCTGGCCGCCGAGGCAATGGCCGATCACCGGGATGTCCCGCGCAATGGCGTGGCGAAGCAGCCGCGACAGGGGATCGATCCAGGCGAGCACATCGTTGACGCTCATCGGCCCGCCCATCATGCCGATGCCCGCGAATTGCGTCGCGTCGGCCGGAATCGCGTCGCCCTCGTCGACGGCGATCAGCTGCCACGGCAATGCGGCCGCATCGAGCCACTGCGCGAAATGCGCCGGCCCTTCGGTCGGGCTGAAGCGGAAGACGGCGATCGGCCGCATCAGGGATCAGGGATCAAAGATCAGGAAGCAGGAATACAGATCGGCGGCCCGCGGACAGATAACCGGAGTCGACATTGCCGACGTAAGAACGAGCGCTGAATCATCTTACCAGCCGGGCGTGGCGCCGCCGCGGCTACTCGTCGCCGAGCAAGCGATAGCCGATTCCCGTTTCCGTGATCAGGTGCCGCGGCCGCAGCGGATCGGGCTCGAGCTTGTCGCGAAGCTGCTTCATGTAGATGCGCAGGTAATGTGTGTCGGACGCATGCGTCGGTCCCCACACCTCGGTCAGCAACTGGCGATGCGTGACGACCAGGCCGAGGTGGCGCGCGAGCGTCGCGAGCAGGCGAAACTCGATCGGCGTAAGGCGGACGTCGTCCTCGCCTCGCCGCGCGGTTCGCCGCTCGAGGTCGACGCACGCAGCGCCGATCCGCAGCGTGGACGTCACTGCTGCGCCTCGCACCGCGTGGCGAAGTGCAACCCGCACCCGCGCCAGCAGCTCGCCCACGGCAAACGGCTTCGTCACATAATCGTCGGCGCCCGCGTCGAGCGCGTCGATCTTGGCGCGCTCCTGGATGCGCGCGGACAGCACGATGACGGGCATCGGCGACCATTCGCGAATGCGCCGGATGACATCGATGCCGTCGACGTCGGGCAATCCGAGGTCGACGATGGCGAGATCGGGCTTGTGGGTGCCAGCGTCGATCTGGCCGCGGCGTCCGGTGGCTGATTCGACGACGCGATAATCGTTCGCGGCGAGCGTCGCGCGCAGGAAACGGCGGATCTCGGGCTCATCCTCGACGATCAGCACCGTGGGCCGCGGATCGGTCATCTCAGGGCTCGGCCGGCGCTGCCGGCGATGGCTCCCGCGGCAGCGTGAAGCGAAATGCGGTACCGCCGCCCGGGACGCGCTCGGCCCACGCCTGCCCGTCGTGCAGACGCACGATTGCGCGGCAGATGGCGAGGCCCAGGCCGACGCCACTGCCACTGCCCTCGGCCGCCGCATGATGGAACTTCGCAAAAAGCCGCTCGAAATCGTGATCGGAAAGACCGCCGCTGTAGTCCTCGACCGTGACGACGATGTCGGCCGCACGGGCCTTCGCACGCAGCCGCACCACCGTATCGGCCGGCGTGTGGCGCGCGCAATTGTCGAGCAGGTTCATAAGGGCCTGCTCGATCAGCGTCGCATCGACACGCACGAGCGGGAGATCGCCCGGGATCTCGACGATGATGCGGTGGCCCGCGAGGCGCTCGCCAAGCCGCAGCAGGACCGACCCGACGATTTCGCCGAGCGACGCCCAGTCGCGATCGAGGCGGATCGCGCCGGCTTCGAGTCGCGTCATCTGCAGGATCTTCTCGACATGCTCGGACATTTCGCGCGCCTGCCGCACGACGCTTGTCGCAAGCGCCTCGCGCTCGACGGCGCTCAGCCGATCGCCGCTGCTCGCGAGGCTCGACGATGCGCCCGCGAGGACGGCGAGCGGCGTGCGCAGATCGTGCGAGATCGACGCGAGCAGCGCGCTGCGGATGCGCTCGGTCTCGGCGTCGACAGTGAGCGACGCCTGCCGCGCCGCCTGCCGGCGCACGCTGTCGACAAGATGCGAGATGACGAGCGCCACCGCCAGCATGATCGCGAACGTCAGCAGGTACTGGATGTCCGCGACGGTGAACGTGCCGCGCGGCGGGACGAACAGGTAATCGAATGCCGCCACGCAGAGGATCGACGTCACGATGGCCGCGCCGCGCGAAAAGCGCAGCGAAACGATGACGACGGCGAGCAGGTACACCATCGCGATGTTCACTATGTCGAAGCGCGGACGCATCGCCCAGCCGGCCAGCGTTCCCGCCGTGGCGGCCAGCACGGCTGCGCCGTAGCCGGCGAGGCGCGGTTGCGTCTTCACGATTCGCGGCCGGCTCTCGTGTGCGCTCTTCACGTGGCGTTGCAAAGCGTCGGCTTCACGGCCCGACTCTATCGCACGCCGCATAAAGAGGCCGTAAAAATACGCGGCGGCGCGATGAATCGGTGCTGCGCACGGCTAAGCTCTTCGCCATGGATACCCCGCATCCCGCGATTGCAGTTCCCGGCATCGCCGCCCCGTCGCGAACGCGCGAAGGCAGCGCGGCGCTGGCACTCCTCGCACTCGGCGTCGTGTACGGCGACATCGGCACGAGTCCGCTCTATGCCGCGAAGGAGACGTTCAATCCGCAGCACGGCATACCGCTGACGCCGGAGAACGTCATCGGCGGCGTCTCGGCGATCTTCTGGGCGCTGATGATCATCGTCTCGCTCAAGTACGTGACGCTCGTGCTGCGCGCAAGCAATCGCGGCGAGGGGGGCATCATGGCGCTGCTCGCGCTGGCGACCTCGTCTGTGCGCGCGCATCCGAGGCTTCGCGCCGCGTTGCTCGTGATCGGCGTGTTCGGCGCTTCGCTCTTCTACGGCGACGCGGTCCTCACCCCGGCGATCTCGGTGCTGTCGGCCGTCGAGGGTCTCGAAGTCGGCACCGACGCGCTCGCACCCTACGTCGTGCCGATCGCTACGGTGATCCTGATCGCGCTGTTCGCGATCCAGCGATTCGGAACGGGCTTCGTCGGCCGGCTGTTCGGACCCGTGTGCGCGATCTGGTTCGTGTCGCTCGCATGCGCCGGCGCGTGGAATATCGGCAAGGCCCCGGTAATCCTGACGGCGCTCGATCCGGTACACGCGCTGCGCTTCACCACGCAGCACGGATCGGCATCGTTCGTCGTGCTCGGTGCGGTCCTCCTCGCCGTCACCGGCGCGGAAGCCCTCTACGCCGACATGGGCCATTTCGGAAAGCGCGCGATTCGCATCGCGTGGTTCGGCGTGGCGGCACCCGCGCTGGTCCTGGATTACTTCGGCCAGGGGGCGCTCCTGATCGCGACGCCCACCGCCCTCGCGAACCCGTTCTACCTGTCGTATCCGGCGTGGGCGCTGTATCCGATGATCGTCCTCGCCACTGCCGCCACGGTCATCGCATCGCAGGCGACGATTTCCGGCGCGTACTCGATGACGAAGCAGGCGGTGCAGCTCGGCTACCTGCCGCGCCTGTCGATCGTGCATACCTCGCCACGGACCATCGGCCAGATCTACGTCCCCGCGGTGAACTGGACGCTGCTCGTCATGGTGGCGGCCGCCGTCGTCGGTTTCGGCAGCTCGTCGCGCCTCGCTTCGGCGTACGGCGTTGCCGTCATGGGCACGATGCTCGTGACGACGCTGCTCACGTTCTTCGTGCTGCGCTACGCGTGGCATTACCCGGGCTGGCTGTGCACGCTGGCGACCGCGTTCTTCATGTTCGTCGATACCGCGTTCTTCGCCGCGGCAATGAACAAGGTCCGCGACGGCGGGTGGTTCCCGCTCGCGCTCGGCGGCGTCGTCTTCTTCGTGATGCTTACCTGGCGGCGCGGACGCGCCTTGCTGCTCGAGCGCCTGCGCGGCGGATCACCGCCGCTGGCGGGACTGCTTGCGGCGCTGTTCGCAGACCCGCCGCAGCGCGTCCCCGGCACCGCCGTATTTCTGACGTCGAGTCCCGATGCGACGCCGAACGCGCTGCTGCACAGCCTCAAGCACTACAAGGTGCTGCATGCACGGAACGTGTTCCTGACCGTTGAGTTCGCCGACGTGCCGTGGATGCCCGACGCCGAGGCGGTACGGTGCGAGCCGCTCGCCAACGATTGCTGGCGCGTCGTCGCGCGCTACGGCTTCATGGAGCGCCCGGACGTGGCGCTCGCCCTCGAGGTTTGCGCGCCGCAGGGACTGAGCATCGAGCCGATGGAAGCCAGCTATTTCCTGTCGCGCGAGAAGATCGTGCCCGGAACGTCCGAGCGCGGGCTCGCGCGACTGCGCGACAGGCTGTTCGCGGCAATGGCGCGCAACGCGGGCAGCATCACCGACTTCTTCAACATTCCGCCCAATCGCGTGGTCGAGCTCGGAACCCGCGTCGAGCTGTAGGCGCTACCACCCCCGCGCGATGCGGGCGTAGGCCGAGTGATTGTGGATCGACTCGAAGTTCTCGGCCTCGACCGTGAACGCCGTGAAGCGATCGTCGGCGGCGAGGCGCGACGCGACGCCACGCACGAGATCCTCGACGAAGCGCGGATTGTCGTAAGCGTGCTCGGTGACATACTTCTCGTCGGCGCGCTTCAGTATCCCGTAGAGCTCGCACGACGCCTCGTCCTCGCCGATGCGCAGCAATTCGGCAATGCGCACCGGTGCGCGCGGACGCACGGCGATGGTCACCAGCGAGCGCTGGTTGTGTGCGCCGTACTCGGAGATTTCCTTCGAGCAGGGGCAAAGCGAAGTCACCGGCGCCGAGACGCTGATCGTGCTCGTGTAGACGTTGCCGGCGAGCTCGGCCGTCAGGCGCACGTCGTAATCGAGGAGGCTTGCCACGCCCGACACCGGCGCGATCTTGCGCACGAAGAACGGAAATTCGATTTCGAGCCGGCCGCCCGGCGCGCCGAGGCGCGCGACGAGCTCCTCGACGAAGCCGCGCAATGCGGCCACGGACAACGGCGCAGCACCCGGGCTCGCCCGCTCCTCGAGCAGCGACACGAGCCGCGACATGTGCGTTCCCTTCTGCTCCTCGGGCAACGCCACGTACACCGCGCAGGTTGCGATCGTCGTGCGCGCCTCGCCGTCGCCGTCGGCAAACGGCAGCGGATAGCGCAGGCCCTTGATGCCGACGCGGTCGATCGCAAGGCGGCGCTCGTCGCGACTCGACTGCACGTCGGGAATGGACAGCAAATGGTTCGGCGTCTCAGGTCGGTTCATGGCGCTTCAAGTTTGCCATACTGGTCTCGCGCGGCCGGACGCGGCCGCTCGCTCGAACCCATTGGATGCCTCTAAGGGCACCCGCGTTTCAGGCAGCGGGCTTCGCCCAGCTTTCCGGCGTGCGTTGCGCGAAGCGCGAGTGGATCGACGCCGCGATGCCCTTGGCGTCGAGTCCGACGTGCGCGAGCAGGAACGCCGGGTCGCCGTGATCGATGAAGCGGTCGGGCAGACCGAGGTGCAGGATCGGCAGCGCAAGCTTCTCCGAGGCGAGGAATTCGGCAACGGCGCTGCCCGCCCCGCCGGCGACGACGTTTTCCTCGACGGTCACGAACGCGTCGTGGTCGCGCGCCAGCGCGCGGATCAATTCGGTATCGAGCGGCTTCACGAAGCGCATGTTGGCCACCGACGTGTCGAGCTCCTCTGCGGCAGCGAGCGCCGGATACAGCAACGGACCGAAGGCGAGGATGGCGATGCGGTTCGCGCGGCGCTTCGCCGTGCGGCGCATTTCGCCCTTGCCGATCGGCAGCGTGCCCAATGCGGCGGCAATGGGAACGCCGGGCCCCGTTCCCCGCGGATAGCGCACGGCCGAAGGCGTGCTCGAATGAAACGCCGTGGTCAGCATCTGCCGCGTCTCGTTCTCGTCGGCGGGCGCCATCACCGGGGTGTTGGGCAGGCAGCGGAGGTACGTGAGGTCGAAGGCGCCGGTGTGCGTCGGGCCGTCGGCGCCGACGATGCCGGCGCGGTCGATCGCGAACATGACCGGAAGGTTCTGCAGCGCGACGTCGTGGATCAGCTGGTCGTAGGCGCGCTGCAGGAACGTCGAATAGATCGCGACGACCGGCTTCATTCCCTCGCAGGCGAGACCGGCCGCGAACGTGACCGCATGCTGCTCGGCAATGCCGACGTCGTAATAGCGCTCGGGAAAGCGCTGCGAGAATTCGACGAGACCCGAGCCCTCGCGCATCGCCGGCGTGATGCCGACGAGCCGCCGATCGGCGCGCGCCATGTCGCACAGCCAGTCGCCGAACACCTGCGTGTAGGTCGGCTTGCCGCCGGTTTTCGGCACGATGCCGACGGCCGGGTCGAATTTGGTGACGCCGTGATAGAGGATCGGGTCCTCCTCGGCGCGCGCGTAGCCGTAGCCCTTGCGCGTGACGACGTGCAGGAACTGCGGGCCGTTGAGCTTGCGCACGTTCATGAGCGTGCGAACGAGAAGGTCGACGTCGTGCCCGTCGATCGGGCCGATGTAGTTGAAGCCGAATTCCTCGAACAGCGTGCCGGGCAGCACCATGCCCTTGACGTGAACCTCGGCGCGGCGCGCGAGCTCGTGCACCGGCGGCAGCTTGGCGAGCACTTCCTTGCCGCCGCGGCGCACCGAGTTGTAGAAGCGCGACGCAAGCACCTTCGCGAGGTAGTTGTTGAATGCGCCGACCGGCTCGGAGATCGACATGTCGTTGTCGTTGAGGATCACCAGCACGTTCGCGCCTTCGGCGTTGTTCAGCGCCTCGAACGCCATGCCGGCGCTCATCGCGCCGTCGCCGATCACCGCGACAATGCTGCGCGGATCGCCATTGAGCTTCGCCGCGGCCGCCATGCCGAGTGCCGCCGAGATCGACGTCGACGAATGCGCGGTGCCGAACGTGTCGTATTCGCTTTCATCGCGGCGCGGAAAGCCGCCGGGTCCGCCCCACTGGCGCAGCTTGTCCATGCGCCGGCGCCGCCCGGTGAGAATCTTGTGGGCGTACGTCTGGTGACCCACGTCCCACACGATGCGATCGCGCGGCGTGTCGAATGCGTAATGCAGCGCGACGGTGAGCTCGACGGTTCCGAGATTGGACGACAGGTGGCCGCCGGTCTGCGACACCGAGCGCAGCAGGAACGCGCGCAGCTCGCGCACGAGCTGCGAAAGGTCGGAGCGATCGAGGCGGCGCAGGTCGGCCGGCGATTCGATGCGTTCGAGAAGCGGATAGGTGTCCATGTCGTGGGGACTGTTCCGTCAACGGTTGCGCAACACGATCCAGTCGGCGAGCTCGGCCAGCCGGCGCGCATCGGCCCCGAGCGGCGCAATTTGCGCATGCGCCTCCTCGCGCAGCGACTCGGCGCGCGCCTTCGCACCGTCGAGACCGAGCAGCGTGACGAACGTCGCCTTGTGCTGCGCGGCGTCCTTGCCGGCGGTCTTGCCGAGCGTGGCACTGGAGCCCTCGACGTCGAGCACGTCGTCGACGACCTGGAACGCGAGGCCCGCGGCGGCGGCGTAGCGATCGAGCGCACCCGCCTGGTCGCTCGTCATGGTACGACCGCAGCGTGCGCCCAGTCGCACCGACGCGCGGATCAGCGCCCCCGTCTTCATCATGTGCAATTGGGCAAGCGAATCGGCGCCGAGTGCCGTTCCCGTCGCGTCGAGGTCGAGCTGCTGGCCGCCCGCCATCCCGAAAAGTCCCGCGGCGTCGGCGAGCACGCGGCACGCTTGCGCGTCGTTGCCCGGGCACCCGGCGAGCACGGCGAACGCGAGCGACTGCAGCGCGTCGCCGGCGAGGAGCGCGGTGGCAACGTCGAACGCGACATGGCACGTGGGCTTGCCCCTACGCAGCGAATCGTCGTCCATGCAAGGCAGATCGTCGTGGATCAGCGAATAGGCATGGATCAGCTCGACGGCGGCGGCGCAGACGTCGGCGGCGGCGGCATCCGCGTGCGTGACCTCGGACGCGGCGTAGACGAGAAGCGGGCGCATGCGCTTGCCGCCCCCAAGCGTTGCATAGCGCATCGCGCTGGCGAGCCGCGCCGCGACGGCATCGGCTCCGGGGAGCACGCGGTCGAGCACGCCTTCGATACGCTGCTGGCGCTCGCGCGACCAGGCGGCGAACGAAGCGTCAGGCATCGTCGGGCTCGCCGGCCGCGAATGGCTGCAGCACGCCCTTTTCAAGCACCTCGACCTGCTGTTGCGCATCCTTGAGCGCCGCCTGGCAGTGCGCAAGCAGCGCGGCGCCGCGCTTGTAAGCCGCAAGCGATTCGGCCAGCGGCAGCTCGCCGCTTTCCATCTGCGCGACGAGCGCTTCGAGCTCGGCGAGCGCGGCTTCGAAACTGGGGGGCGATTCGGCTGTCTCGGACATGGGTGCTGCGCTTTGCTACCGATCAGGTCCTTGACCCGCGGCCGGGGAGCCCAATATACTAGCATGTTTTGGCGACGCGGCCTTTTTAAGACGGGATTTGCCTCGTCTTACGCGAACCTTTCGCGCGGTCGACTTAGCAAAGCGGTCCGGGACAGATCGGCGCAATGCCGGAGCAGCCCGGGTTGTTGGGTTGGGTTGGTATTCACGCATGAAAGGATGATCGATGTCCGATCTCGCCACTGCCGCGCGCTTGCGGCAGGCCACATCGCAGCTTCCCGCGCACTGGTACTGCGACCCGCGCGTTTTCCACGCCGAGCGCACGCAGCTTCTCGCGCGCGCTCCGGGCTATGTCGGCCACGCTTTGATGACGCCCGAACCCGGCGATTATCACGTGCTGGCCGCGCGCGACAACGCGCAGGCGCTCGTCCGCGGCCCGCAGGGTGTCGAGCTCCTGTCGAACATCTGCCGTCACCGCCAGGCCATCATGCTGACCGGCCGCGGCAATGCGCGCAACATCGTGTGCCCGATCCATCGCTGGACCTACGACCTCCAGGGCAAGCTGCTCGGCGCGCCGCACTTCGAGAATCAGCCGTGCGCGCAGCTTGGCCGCACGCCGCTCTCGAACTGGCACGGACTGCTCTTCGACGGTCCGCGCGATGTTGCGCGCGACCTTGCCGGGCTCACGCTGAAGGACATCGACTTCACCGGTTACGTCCTGAACCGCGTCGATCTGCATCCGTGCAACTACAACTGGAAGACGTTCATCGAGGTCTACCTCGAGGATTACCACGTCGAACCGTTCCACCCCGGCCTCGGCCAGTTCGTCACCTGCAATGACCTGCGCTGGGAGTTCGCCGAGCGCGCTTCGGTGCAGTCGGTCGGCGTCAACAGCGGCCTGGCCAAGCCCGGGACGCGCGCCTACGAGCGCTGGCACAAGGCGGTGCTCGATTACTACCGCGGGCAGCAGCCGGCGCAAGGGGCGATCTGGCTCACGTACTACCCGAACATCATGGTCGAGTGGTACCCGCATGTGCTCGTCATCAGCACGCTGGTGCCGCAGGCGGTCGACCGCACGCTCAATGTCGTCGAGTTCTACTATCCCGAGGACATCGCGCTGTTCGAGCCCGAATTCGTCGAGGCCGAGCAGGCGGCGTACCATGAAACGGCGAAGGAGGACGACGAGATCGCCGAACGGATGGATGCGGGCCGCAAGGCGCTGTACGCGCAGGGACGCAGCGAGGTCGGTCCGTACCAGTCGCCGATGGAAGACGGCATGCAGCATTTCCATGAGTTCTACCGGCGCGAGATGGAAGTCCATCTCGCCGGTCTCTGACGTCGTGATGCCACGGCCCCCCCGCACTTCCGCGCGTCAAGGCACCCCCGCGGTCGCGAGCGAGCGCCCGCGTTACACGACGCTGATCGGCACGGCGGAGCTTGCGCACCATCTCGACGATGCGGCGTTCGTCGTCGTCGACGTGCGTCACGATCTCGCGAATCCCGCGTACGGTGAAAACGCGTATGCGCAGGCGCACCTGCCGGGTGCCGTGTTCGCGCACGTCGACGGTGACCTGTCCGCAGCGGCCACGGGCCGTAACGGCCGCCATCCGTTGCCAGCGCCGGAGGCGGCCGCGATGGTTTTCGGCCGCCTCGGCATCGATGCGGCGAAGCAGGTCGTCACTTACGACCAGGGCAGCGGCATTTACGCGGCGCGCCTTTGGTGGATGCTGCGCTGGCTCGGTCACGACAACGTCGCCGTGCTCGACGGCGGCTTTGCGAAGTGGTCGCGCGAAGGGCGTCCTCTGGAAAGCGAAGCGCGTGCGGCGACGCCGACGCAATTCGTGCCCGCTCGTGTGCGGCCGACGGTAAACGCGACAGGCATCGCGGCAAGCCTGCCGCGCCACGATCTCGTGCTGCTCGACGCACGCGCCGCCGAGCGCTACCGCGGCGACGTCGAGCCGCTCGATCCCGTTGCCGGTCACATTCCCGGCGCGCTCAATCGACCGCACAGTCGGAACGTCGCGGCCGACGGCACGTTTCGCTCGGCGGGCGAACTGCGCGGCGAGTTCGACGCGATGCTGCACGGCCGCTCGCCGGGCGACGTCGTGCATTACTGCGGCTCGGGCGTCAGCGCATGCCACAACATCCTCGCGATGACGATCGCCGGCTACCCGCTCGCGCGTCTCTATCCAGGCTCGTGGAGCGAGTGGTGCGCCGATCCGAAGCGGCCGGTGGCGCGCGGACAAGTGTAGGGTTCATCACGATCGGCGAAATCGCGTCGAACGTTGATCCGCGTCAATCCGCCGCCGATCGCGTTGCGCTAGGCTGGATTCGTCGGGCCGGTGTTCATCAGTACCGGCGACATCGGCGGAGGCCGCGATGTCGGATCGGACGCAAGCGTCGCATCCACGTACGAGGCAGTCGCATCCGTCATGCCGATCGCGACCTGCGCACCGGCTGATACTCGCGCTGATCGGCGCGATCGTCACCGCCGCTTTCGCGAACGGTGCCCTTGCCGTACCCGCATTCAATCGCCAGACCGGGCAGAACTGCGTTGCCTGTCATGCGGGCGGCCAGTTTCCTGAACTCACCGCGTACGGCCGGCTGTTCAAGCTCACCGGCTACACGCTCGGATCGCGCGACGTTCCGCTGTCGCTGATGGCGGTGGCCGGATATACGCGCACCGAGCACACGGCCGGCCAGGACCCGTCGAATTTCCCGAAGAACGGCGCGCCGGCGTTCCAGGGCGGCAGCGTGTTCGTTGCCGGCAAGGTGACGGACAACCTCGGCGTATTCGCGCAGATCACCTACGACAACTACGCGCAGCAGAATGCTTCCGGCGAGTTCGTGGGGCACTCGGGCTCCGACAACATGGATTTCCGCTATGCGGATCGCCTGATCGATTCACGGCGCGACCTTATCTTCGGCGCGACGGTGAACAACAATCCGACCGTGCAGGATCCGTGGAACAGTACGCCCGCCTGGGCCTATCCCTACGTCCAGAGCTCGTTCCAGGTCTCGCCGTCCACGAACGGCCCGTTGTTGACAGGCGACCTTGCGCAACAGGCCGCCGGCGCCGGCGCCTACCTGTTCTGGAACAAGACGCTCTACGCCGAATTGTCGCTTTACCGGACGGCAAACGGATTCTGGTCGTTCATGAGCCAGGGCACGCAGAACGACGACCAGACCAAGCTCAAAGGCGCAAACCCTTACTGGCGCTTCGCGCTGTCGCACGAATGGGGCGCGCACAGCGCCATGGTCGGCGTGTTCGGCCTTGAAGCTCGCGTCTATCCCGACAACGAGGATCCGACCGGCGATACGAGCCGATATCGCGACGTCGGCGTCGATGCGCAATACCAGTACCTGCTCGATCCGCACGCGATCACCGTCACGGCGAGCTACATCCACGAGCGCACGCGATGGGCTCCGGAGATCGTCGCCGAAGGCGAGAGCTCCAATGCGAGCGACACGCTGTATCAGCTCAAGGTGAAAGGGAGCTACGTGTACCAGGCCCGCTACGGCGCGAGCCTTACGTATTTTCGCATCGGCGGATCGACCGATGCCGCGCTCTACGGCGGTGGCGTCGACGACAGCGGGATGCCGCTGGGTTCGCCCGTCAGCGGCAACCTCGCGGGCTCGCCGGGGACGAGTGGCGTCGTCGCGGAGATCTTCTGGACGCCGGTGCAGTGGGTTCGGGTCGGAGCGCAGTACTGGGCGTACACGCGGTTCAACGGCGCCTCCAGCAATTACGACGGTTTCGGCCGCAATGCCCGCGACAACAACACGCTGTTCGTTTATGTCTGGGGCGCCTACTGATCGCACGCGCGAAAGCGGAGGAAATCGTGACACTGTCGATGCATGCGCGCGACGCCGGGCGCCGCGCGATGTCTGGGACGAGTCGATGCAAGGCGATCGCGACAGCCGTCGCGCTGTTGGCGCTTGCCGGCTGCTCGTCACTCGAGCGTTCCCGCGACGTGGGCGATCCACTGGTGGACGGACGCACGCTTGCCATGCAGGTCTGCTCGAATTGCCACGGCATCGATGGCGATTCGATCTCGCCCAACTTCCCGCGCCTTGCCGGGCAACCTTCCGAGTACCTCGCGGCGCAACTCAAGTCGTTTCGCGCCAAGGATCGCCGCGATCCCGCCGGATTCGAATACATGTGGGGCCTGAGCCGCAAGCTGACCGATCCGCAAATCGACGCCATCGCGGCCTATTTCCACGCGCAGGCACCAAGGGCGAA
>DASSVX010000029.1:0-5722 GCA_035705655.1 Casimicrobiaceae bacterium | reverse complement strand
CGGGCGGGTGCACCAAGCCGAACGCCAGTGCAATCGCCGCCGGATGGCTCGACAACTCGTAGCGGCCGCACATTCGACGTTAACGCGCGTTGACGCTGCGGTCGAAAACGCGAATCGGCGCAATCAATCGTCGACGATCGCTTCGACGGGCGCGCTCAAGAGGCGCTGCGCCGTGTTCGCCACCTGCAGCGTGTCCCAGTACGCGTACGCACCGACGGCCGCGGCGCCAGCGAGCGGAATCCAGCGCGCCGTTGCGTTGCCCGCAATCCGCTGGGAGATCGTGACGCCGATGCTGCCGACCGCACTGCGAAGTGCGCCACCGCTCAATTGCCGAATGACCATTCGCTGTCCGCCACGAACGACGACGTCGCGCAGCACGTGACTCGCCGCATGGCGAAACAGGCAATACAGCATGTGCGTGCGCGTCAGCTCGGCGCTGCGGCCATAAACGCCGAAGATGTCGGCGACCATCTGGCGCTGCGTCTGCCAGATCAGGTACAGGTCGGGAAGCAGTGTCATGAAGCCGAGCGGCCCCGGCGGAAGCGCGAGCGTTCCCGACAGCATCGCCGCACGCTTCGCTGCCTGGCGGGCGATTTTCTTCGCGGCGCTTTCGGGCGCGTCGTTCGGCTTCGCCGTCGACGCGGGAATGTCCGCGAGCACGCGCTCGAGCACATCGATGATCGGTCCGTGACGATCCTGGTCGGACGTCGCGGTGCGGCGGGGAACGAGCGGATTTTCCATGGCTCGTCATATGGGGACGATGATGCGAGTCTACATCGGCAGAGTCGTTGCGCGCCCCGCGATGGCGAGCGGCATGCAACGACGCGAGAGCGCGCGGTCAGCGGATTGAAGTTGCCGCGCACTACAATTGCGCCGTCGCAGTCACTAACATCGTTCGTTATACGGAGGCCCACCAGTGCGCATCGGCGTACCCCGCGAGACGAAGGATGGCGAGCGCCGCGTCGGCATCGTTCCGGCCGGTGTCAGCGCGCTCGCACGCACGGGACACACGATCCTCGTCGAGCGCGATGCCGGGCACGGCAGCGGATTCTCCGACGATGATTACGCTTCTGCCGGGGCAAAAATCGTCGCGGACGCCGTGGACGTCTGGCAGTCCACGCTGATCGTCAAGGTCAAGGAAGTTCAGCGCGCGGAGATTCCATTGCTGCGTCCCGCGACGACCATTTTCGGGTTCGCGCAAATCAATCGCGACCCCACGCTCCTCGATGCGCTGCTCGAAAGCGGTGTGCGCGTCGTCGCGTACGAGACCGTTCGCGATGAGGCCGGCGCGTTGCCACTACTCGCGCCGATGTCGCGCATCGCCGGTCGACTGGCGCCGCTCGTTGGCGGCGAAGCGCTGCAGACGGATCGCGGCGGTAACGGCACGCTGCTGACGGGTGTTGATGGTGTCGAGGCGGCGCGCGTCGTCGTCATCGGCGCCGGCAGCGTCGGCACTGAAGCAGCGCGAATTGCGGCGAGGCTCGGCTGCCGCGTCGTCGTGCTGTCGCGCGGACAGCGCCGGCTCGACGCCCTCGCGCGCACACTCGCCGCCGAGCAACTTTGCGTCACGACGACGCAGCTCGGTTCAGCATCGAGCCAGCTCGATTCCGAAATCGCGGCCGCCGATCTTGTGATCGGTGCGGTGCTCGAGCCGGGGACGCTGTCGCCGAAGCTCATCTCGCGCGCAGCGCTTCGCGGCATGCGTCGTGGATCGGCCTTCGTCGACGTCGGCATCGATCAGGGAGGCATCGCCGAGACGTCGCGGATGACGACGCTGTCCGACCCGACGTACGTCGACGAGGGCATCGTTCACTACGCCGCGCCGAATCTGCCAGCACTCGTCGCGCGGACCGCTACGTTCGCACTCGCTGCGGCAACGCTGCCTTACGTGACGGCGCTCGCCGATGCCGGCATCGCCGACGCGCTCGACCGCGACGCAGGCCTCGCCGCCGGCACGATGGTCTGGGACGGCGCCATCACGCATGGCGGTCTCGCCACCGATGCGGGGCGGCGGCAGGTCGTTGCGCCGTGGCGTCGTCAATCGGCCCGCATTCACGAAAGCGCCGTGGGACGCATCGCAGGCAAGCCATGAACACCCCGGAGATGCGCGTCTTCGGCTTCGCGGGCTGGTCGGGCAGCGGCAAGACGACGCTGATCGAGGCGGTGATACCGAAGCTGACGGCGCAAGGCCTCACGGTGTCACTCGTCAAGCACGCGCATCACGCGTTCGACATCGACCATCCGGGCAAGGATTCGTACCGTCACCGCGCGGCGGGTTGCACTGAGGTGCTGATCAGCTCGGGTGCGCGGTGGGCGCTGATGCACGAGCTGAGGGCCGGTCCCGAGCTGTCGCTGTTCGATGCGCTGGCGCGGCTCTCGCCGTGCGACATCGTCCTCGTCGAGGGGTACAAGCGTGCGCCGATCCCCAAACTCGAAGTGTGGCGCGCGGTCCTCGGCAAGCCGCTTCTGAACCCTCACGATCCGCACATCGTCGCCGTGGCCGCCGATCCGGTGGGCGGGGCCGGGGGCGCGCTGCCCGAGCTGCCGTTGTCGGACGCTGCGGCCGTCGCCACATTCATTGCCGGAGCCGCTGCCGCCTGGCGGTCCGGCGATTGACGAAAAGCGTCTGACGGGTTAGTTTTGAACTGTCGGTACGGCGGCTGTCCAAGCGATATCGGCCGCGTGTGCCGCAGCGCAAAAAAGTGCGCCTTATCAACGAGTTCCAGCCATGAACGCCAAGCCCATCCTCGTCGTCACCGCGCTGGCCGCGCTCGTCGCGTCAGCACCGGGGCTCGCGCAGGAGAAGTTGGCATCCGCCGTCGACACCGGCGGCTTTTATGGCGGCGTTGCGCTGCGCAGCTCAGGGCTCGATGAAGGCGGCGTCAAATTCGGCCACCTCACATCGGCGTGGGGACATTTCTCCTCGCCCGTCAGTGACGACACGACGAACCGGGCGCTCCTGTACGGCGGCTACCGGTTTGCAAACGACATCGCCGTCGAAGGCTCGCTCGCCACTGCCGATCGCTACGCGCTCCGGCCGGTCGGCGCCGCAGGCCCGGGAGGCATCGGCCTGACACTGTCCTCAACCGTTGCCGGCATGCCCGCGCGCACGTGGAACGCCGACGTCTATACGAGCTGGTCGTTCCGCAAGGCATTCGCGCTGTATGGCCGCCTCGGCTACGCGCAAAGCGACAACGTGCCCGCGTATGCGCTGGCAACATTGCCCGTCAGCGATGCGCGACGGTTGCGTGACGGCATGAACTACGGCGTTGGCGTGCGCTACGATTTCTCATCCGCGCTGGGTCTGCGACTCGAATACGCGCGTTTCAGCCGGTTCGCGGGCGAAGCGGTCACAGGACCGTTGCCCGAATCCGATCAGGTCCAGCTGGGGATGCAGTTCCGGTTCTGACGAAGAGACGTCGTACAATCGAGCGCCGGTCTTCTTAAGCGAAGTCCGGCGCTTTTTCATTCGAACGCCGGATGCCCGATACCCTCGTTACAACACGGCTTCGCATTCGCGTTGTCTATCTGGCGCGGCTGCGTGAGGCGCTTCACAGCGCCGGAGAAATCTTCGAGCTGCCTGCGGACGCGACCGTCGATTCGCTGGTCGACGCCTTGCGCGCACGCGGCGGCGCCTTTGCGGCGGAGCTCGCAGAAGGGCGCGCGATTCGGTTCGCCGTCAATCACCGTATCGTCGCGCGTTCGCAAGCGATTGCCGACGGCGACGAGGTCGCGATCTTTCCGCCGGTCACCGGTGGCTGAGTCGCGCGTTATGACCGCTCGCGTGCAGACCGGCGATTTCGACATCGGGGCCGAGATCGCGCGGCTGCGGGCGGCTGACCGCGGCGTCGGCGCGATCGCCTCGTTCGTCGGCACCGTGCGCGACGTCAACGACGCCGCGACGATCACCGGCATGACGCTCGAGCATTACCCGGGGATGACCGAGGCCGCGCTCGACGAGATCATCGCTACGGCGCGGCAACGGTTCGATATTCGCGACGCGCTCGTCATCCACCGCGTAGGCACGCTCGAGCCTGGCGATCAGATCGTGCTCGTCGTGGTGACCAGTGCTCACCGCGGCACCGCGTTCGACGCGTGCGAATTCATCATCGACTGGCTGAAGACGCGCGCGCCGTTCTGGAAAAAGGAACGGCTGCCCGATGGCGAGCGCTGGGTCGAGGCGCGCGCGAGCGACGACGAAGCCGCGCAGCGCTGGTGACGAGCGGCAGCCCGCGAATGTCCGCCACCGCGCTCGTCGCAATCGACTGGGGAACGACCTCTGCGCGCGCGTACCGCCTCGATGCGCGCGGCGAAGTGCTGGCGCGCCGCAGCGTGCCGCTCGGCGTCAAGCATGTCCGCGACGGACGCTTCGAGCCGGCGCTCGCGAAGCTGCTCGGCGAATGGATCGACGACACGGCGCCGCGTATCGCATGCGGAATGATCGGCAGCCGGCAGGGATGGGTCGAGGCGCCGTATGTCGACTGTCCGGCGTCGCTGACGGCGCTCTCCGATCGCATCGTTCATGCGGGAAACGACGTGCTCGCGATCGTTCCCGGCGTTACGACGCGCGATGCGGCCGGCGTTCCCGATGTGATGCGCGGCGAGGAAACGCAGTTGCTGGGCGCGATCGGCCGGCGCGAGCGCAACGTCCTCGCCGTGTTGCCGGGAACGCACAGCAAATGGGCGCGCGTCGAGCATGGCCGCGTCGTCGATTTCACGACGTTCCTGACGGGCGAGCTCTATGCGGTGCTGATCGATCACAGCATGCTCGGCCGTCTTGCGGGGCACGAGCCGGGAAAATTCTCGCGTGACGTGTTCTCGCGCGGTGCGGCTCGCGGTCTCGCCGACGGCGAGCTTTCTCACGACATCTTCGGCGCGCGCACGCTGGCGCTGACGGGCGCGCTCGAGTCCGAACACGTTGCCGATTGGCTGTCGGGCCTGTTGATTGGTCGCGAGGTGCGCGCAGCACGTGCATGGGGCTTGCGCGCTGGCATCGAGCCTGCGACGGTTCGCGTCATCGGCACCGACACGCTCGTCGAGCGCTACGAGTTGGCACTCGCGGACGCAGGTCTCGTTACCGAGCGCGGGCACGCCGATGCGGCGACGCGTGGGCTCTGGCGCATCGCGGTTCACGCCGGCATCGTCGCAGCGCCGGTCGACGCCTGATCTCATTTCGAACCTTCGCATTCGCCAATGATGCTCGACGCCTACCTGCAACCGTTGCCACTCGTCGCGGTATTGCGCGGAATCACGCCCGCCGAGATTCCCGGCGTCGCCGATGCCTTGTACGGCGAAGGCTTTCGAATCCTCGAGGTGCCGCTCAATTCGCCGCAACCGTTCGATTCGATTCGCTTGCTCGCCGATGGATATGGCGACAAGTGCCTCGTGGGGGCGGGCACGGTGATCGAGATCGCTGACGTCGCGCGCGTTGCTGACGCAGGCGGCCGGCTCATCGTGATGCCGCATGCCGACGTCGCCGTGGTTCGCGAGGCGAAGCGGCTGGGCATGGTTTGCCTGCCCGGCGTCGCGACGCCGACGGAAGCATTCGCAGCACTCGCGGCCGGTGCCGATGGTCTCAAGCTGTTTCCTGCCGAAGCGATGATGCCGGCGGCGCTTCGTGCGTGGCGCGCGGTGCTGCCGAAGTCGGTGCTCGTGTTCGCCGTTGGGGGCATTCGTCCCGACAACATGGCGCCGTGGTGGGCCGAAGGCGCCGCGGGTTTCG
>DASSVX010000028.1:0-12144 GCA_035705655.1 Casimicrobiaceae bacterium | reverse complement strand
CGGCGACTTCACCGATGTGCCGGTCATCGAGGTGTTCGTGAAGCCCGGCGACCAGGTCGGCGTCGACGATTCGCTCGTCACGCTCGAATCGGACAAGGCGGCGATGGATGTTCCGTCGCCCGCCGCCGGCAAGGTTGCGAGGATCGCGGTGAAAGTCGGCGACAAGGTAAGCAAGGGATCGCTGGTGCTCACGCTGCAAGGCGACGGCCAGGCGGCGGCGCAAGCGCCTGCGGCAAACCGCAAAGCGAGCGCCGCCGATGCAAGCGAAGGCGTGTCGCACGCATCGCCGCGCGCCGGAACAACCTCCGCGGCGCCCGCGCCCGAGCTCGTCACGCCCGCGCCGCGGGGAGAAAAGGGCCGCGCCGACATGCCGGGCGAAGGGTCGAACTCGACGCCGCCCGCGGGAGCGACGATCGAAGTGCGTGTGCCCGACATCGGCGACTTCAACGACGTTCCGGTGATCGAGGTGTTCGTCAAGCCCGGCGATATCGTGCAGGCCGAGGATCCGCTGGTGACGCTCGAATCGGACAAGGCGACGATGGAGGTCCCGGCGCCGATCGGCGGCGTCGTCGAGGGTGTGCGCGTCGGCGTCGGCGACCGCGTCAGCGAAGGCACGCCGCTTTTGACGCTGAAGACGTCGCAAACCGGCGCCGAGCCGGCGAGCCGCAGCACGCCGCCGAGCTATCCCGACAACGCGGATCGCGCGATCCCGCCGGTGGAAGCGTCGCCTTCGGGCGCACCCGCGGGGGTGGAAGCGCGAGCGAACGAAAGCGCGGCCACTTCGCGCGAAGGCGTGTCACGGCCGGTGCAGCGGCCCGACGTCCAGCAGCAGGCCGGTGCGGCCGCCACGGCGCAGCGCCCGGCCGGTGCCGCCCACGCATCGCCGTCGGTGCGCAAGTTCGCACGCGAGCTCGGCGTCGACATCGCGCGGGTGAGCGGAACGGGGCCGAAGGGACGGATCGTCCACGAGGACGTGCAGCAGTTCGTGAAAGCCGCGCTCGCGGCGGCGCCGGGCGCACCGGGCACGGGCGCGGCCGGTGCCGGCGGACTGTCGGTCCTCCCCTGGCCGCGCATCGACTTCACGAAGTTCGGTTCGGTGGAGACGAAGCCGCTGTCGCGCATCGGGAAGATTTCCGGCGCCAATCTCGCACGCAACTGGGTGATGATTCCGCACGTCACGCAGTTCGACGACGCCGACATCACCGAGCTCGAGGCATTGCGCGTCGCGCTCAACAAGGAAAATGAGAAGGCCGGCGTCAAGATCACGATGCTCGCGTTCCTGATCAAGGCCGCCGTCGCGTCGTTGAAGCATTTTCCCGATTTCAACGCGTCGCTCGACGCGGGCGGCGAGAATCTGGTCCGCAAGCACTACTTCAACATCGGCTTCGCCGCCGACACACCGAACGGGCTCGTCGTTCCCGTCGTGAAAGGCGCCGACGGCAAGGGCGTGCTCGCGATCGCGAAGGAAATGTCCGAGCTGTCGGCGAAGGCGCGCGACGGCAAGCTCGGGCCTGCGGACATGCAGGGCGGCTGCTTCTCGATTTCGTCGCTCGGCGGCATCGGCGGCACCGCATTCACGCCGATCATCAACGCTCCGGAAGTGGCGATCCTCGGCGTGTCGCGCAGCGCGATGAAGCCGGTGTGGGACGGCAAGGCGTTCGCGCCGCGGCTGATGCTGCCGCTGTCGCTGTCGTACGACCACCGCGTGATCGACGGCGCGCAGGCGGCGCGGTTCATCACGTATTACGCGAGCCTGCTGGCGGATTTCCGCCGCGCGCTGCTGTGAGCGCGCGAAGCCCGCGAACCTCGTCGGAGCACCGGGAAAACCTGTGGCGGCACCTCGAAAAATTTTGCTGCCGCCCATGCATGATCAGTGCCGCGAATCAGCCGGTGATCACACAATCACGCGACGGAATTCATTGATCGTCAATGAGTTGTAGCGATCAGACTTATGGTCGATCGCTCCAATCAGGCATTGATCTTGAACGGGCCGGCGCGTTTTTTTGCGACATTCGATCGGCGTGGCCGCGCGCGGTTGGCGGTTCAAGCACCGGCCGCGGCCGCGTCGTACGTCAACCCGAATACCGTGTCGGTCAGCCAGCGCCTGAACGACTCGTTGTCCATGAACTGCCTGAACAGCTCGGTGTCGTCCTTGAGCACCGCGATCATGACGCGGGCGAGCGCCTTGTCGTTCCTCATGAACAGTTCGTTTGGCAGGGGGTTCGAGCCGGCCGGATTCGAGAATGCCCGACACCCGCGGTGGAGATTGTCCTATTCGCAAATCCTGCACGTGCGCGTAGTGTCGAAGCCTGGAGCCCGAGGTGCCGAGAATCGATGGCTCATTTCTCGAAGGAGCCGCCAATGAGGTCGGATAGCGAATTGCAGCATGACGCTCGACAGGAGCTTGTGCGGGAGTCTGGTGTCGATGCGGAAAGAATCGAAATTCGAGTTCAAGATGGCGTAGCCGTCCTGACCGGCAATGTTCGCTCGGAAGCCGAGTCGTGGGGTGCTGCCGATGCGGTGCGTCGCGTGCCGGGCGTCCAACGCGTGGTCAACGAGACGATGATCATCCGGGCTACGTCGGCCCTTCCTACCGATGCCGATGCCGACGTCGCGCGCCCGTGGTTTCCCTCGAGCTGAACAATCGCTCGTCGTAAAGCACGCCGCGGGCAGGACGACGTCGTGTCGGCGGGCCTTTTTTGCGCACGGCATATGGTCGAGTGGCCATCCAAGTCCTTGAGCACTCAAGCACCGGCCGAGCGGGTCGGTCTCCTTGGCGAGGATCGTCGTGCGGTAGTAGTCGGCGAACGCCTTCCGGATCGTGTCGGCGTCGTTCATGAAGTCGAGCACGAACACGCCGTGTTTCTTCGGGTAGGCGCGATTCAGCCGCGAGAGGGTCTGCACCGCCCTGATTCCGGACAGCGGCTTGTCCCCACGTACATCGTGTGCAGCAGGCTCGTCGTAGCCCGTCTGGAACTTGTCGGCGCAGATCAGGAAACGGTACGGTCTTCCTGAATCCTGTCCGCAATCTGGCTCGACGGGAAGCGGTTCAGCGACGCCTCGGTAACCTTGACGCCTCCGTACTCGTGCTCGCGCTTGCTGATTTCACCCTGCAGGCGCGCGAGGAACTTGCGCCGCGTCGGACCGTCCTCGTCGAGTGCCAGCGCGCGAACGATGATTCTTCCCTCTCTTCCGGGCTCGGATGCTAGCACCGGCGAAGCAACGTTCAAACCACGCACCTGCGGTCAGCAACCAACGGGCCGTGCGAAAATGGCGACGCAGATCATGACCCAGGACGAACAAAAGCAGCTCGTCGCGCGGGAGGCGCTGCGCTACGTCGTCGAGGACGTGTGGCTGGGCGTCGGGTCGGGCTCGACCGCGAACATGTTCATCGACGCGCTCGCCGCAAGCCGCCTTCGAATCAAGGGCGCTGTCGCGAGCTCGGTAAAGACGGCCGAGCGGCTGAAGGCACACCGCATCGACGTCGAGGAACTGAACAACGTCAGCGACATCCCGGTCTACATCGACGGCGCCGACGAGGTTACCGCGGGCGGCGCGATGATCAAGGGCGGCGGCGGCGCGCTGACGCGCGAGAAGATCGTCGCCGCCGTCGCGCGGAAGTTCGTCTGCATCGCCGACCAGTCGAAGAAGGTCGATGTGCTCGGCAGCTTTCCATTGCCGGTCGAGGTCATTCCGATGGCGCGAAGCTACGTCGCGCGCGAGCTCGTGCGGCTCGGCGGCTACCCCGAATGGCGCATGGGCTTCACGACGGACAACGGTAACGTGATCCTCGACGTATCGGATCTTGCGATCACCGACCCGATCGCGCTTGAAGACCGCATCAACGCGATCGCCGGCGTCGTGACCGTCGGACTCTTCGCACGGCGTGGCGCGGACGTCATTCTGCTCGGGGCGCCGGAAGGCGTGGATACGATCACGCCGAACCGATAGGCCGACGCCGGACATCCGCGCGCTAGAATGGTCCGATGAACGATCTCGCCGACACGCAAATCGCGCAGATCGCCGACGTCGCCGGCTACATGCATCGCGTCGGCGAAGCGGCGCGCGCCGCGGCGCGCCATCTCGCACGCGCGGACACGAACGCGAAGAACGTGGCACTCGCGCGTGCGGCGAGCGCACTGCGCCGCGATGCGAGCCGGCTGATGCAGGCGAATGCGCGCGACGTCGAAGCCGCCTGCGCAGCCGGGCACGACGCCGCGTTCGTCGACCGGTTGACGCTCACGTCGCCGCGCATCGAAGCGATGGCGCGCGGCCTGGACGAGATTGCGGCGCTGGCCGATCCGGTCGGCGAGATTTCCGATCTGCGCTATCGCCCGTCGGGCATCCAGGTCGGCACGATGCGCGTGCCGCTCGGCGTGATCGGCATCGTGTACGAATCGCGGCCGAACGTCACCGCCGACGCCGCGGGCCTGTGCCTCAAGTCGGGCAACGCGACGATCCTGCGCGGCGGTTCCGAGGCGATCCACAGCAACCGCGCGATCGCTCGATGCGTGCACGAGGGGCTGCGCGACGCGGGCTTGCCGGAACATGCGGTGCAACTCGTCGACACGACCGACCGTGCCGCCGTCGGCCACCTGATCGCCGACGACGTGCACGTCGACGTCATCGTTCCGCGCGGCGGGAAGTCGCTGATCGAGCGCGTCACCCGCGACGCGCGCGTCCCCGTGCTGAAGCATCTCGACGGCGTGTGCCACGTCTACGTCGATGCCGCCGCCAACGTCGAGCAGGCGATCCGCATCGCCGACAACGCGAAGACGCAGCGCTATTCGCCGTGCAACACGATGGAGACGCTGCTCGTCCATGCCGAGATCGCCGACCGCGTGCTGCCGCCGCTCGCCGCGATCTATGCGCAGAAGGGTGTCGAGATGCGCGGCGACGAACGTGCGCGCGCGCTCGTCCCGGCGATGAAGGTCGCGACCGAGGACGACTGGTACGCCGAATACCTCGCGCCGATCATTGCGATCCGCGTCGTCGATTCGCTCGACGCGGCGATCGACCATATCGCGCGCTACGGCTCGCAGCACACCGACGCCATCGTCACCGACGACTACGTGAGCGCAATGCGCTTTCTCCGCGAGGTCGATTCGAGCTCGGTGATGGTGAATGCGTCGACCCGCTTCGCCGACGGCTACGAGTACGGGCTGGGCGCGGAAATCGGCATCTCGACGAACAAGCTGCACGCGCGGGGACCGGTCGGTCTCGAGGGCCTGACGAGCCGCAAGTGGATCGTGCTCGGCAGCGGACAGATCCGCAGTTGAATTCGGCGTCGCAGGCGCCATTGCGCGGACGCCGGGCTGCCGCGCGATCGTGTCGTTCGAGCGGCGCCTCCGGCAGCCAGGCAGCCCTCCCAAACCCGGATAGCGCGATACCTTGGCTGCCGCAAGCCTCCTTGCGCTGATCGACGACATCGCCAGCGTGCTCGACGACGTGGCGCTGCTCACCAAGCTCGCCGCGAAGAAGACCGCGGGCGTCCTCGGTGACGACCTCGCGCTGAACGCACAGCAGGTCGCGGGCGTCAGGTCCGATCGCGAGTTGCCGATCGTGTGGGCGGTGGCGAAAGGGTCGCTCATCAACAAGGCGATCCTGGTTCCGTCCGCACTCGCGATCAGCGCGTTCTTTCCGTGGGCGGTGACGCCGCTTTTGATGCTCGGGGGCCTGTTCCTGTGCTACGAAGGCTTCGAGAAGATCGCACACCGGCTTGCGGGCACGCACCGCGCGGAAGTCGCGGCCGAGCACCGGCGGCTCGCCGGCGCGCTGGCCGACCCGCGCGTGAACATCGTCGACTTCGAGAAGGACAAGATCCGCGGCGCGGTGCGCACCGACTTCATTCTGTCGGCCGAGATCATCACGATCACGCTCGGCACCGTCGCGACGGCCGGATTCGCGACCCGGGTCGCGGTGCTCATCGGCATCGCGGTCCTCATGACGGTGGGGGTCTACGGGCTCGTTGCCGGCATCGTCAAGCTCGACGATGCCGGCCTGCTGCTCTCCGAACGCGCCGGCGACCGGGCAATCGCTCGCGTGCAGCGCGCGGTCGGCGCCGGCATCGTCCGCTCGGCGCCCTACCTCATGAAGGGCCTGTCCGTTGCTGGCACCGCGGCGATGTTCCTGGTCGGCGGCGGCATCCTGACGCACGGCGTACCCGTCGTGCATCACGCGATCGAGAACTGGGGCGAGAGCGCGGGCGATATTCCGGCGATCGGCGCCGTGTTCGGCGCGCTCGCACCGATGCTTCTCAATGCCGCGGCGGGCATCGCGGCCGGCGCGATCGTCTACGCGGTGCTCGCCGTGAATAAATGGGGTCAGAGACGAATTTCGCTGTGAAGTCGTTTCATGCCATGCCGTCGTATCGCGATATTCGTCTCTGACCCCATTTATTCTAGGCCGCCGCGGGCGCCTGGCGGCGCAACCACATCAGCCACAGCACGCCGGCCGCGATGACGCCGAGCACCGGCAGCGTCGCGCGGTTCATCGTCTCCCATCCGCTCGTCGTGACGAGGGCGCCGGACGCGAGCGACGACACGCCCATCGTCGCGAAGACGATGAAATCGTTGAGCCCCTGCACCCGCGCCTTCTCGCTTGGTGCGTACGTTTCGGTCAGTAGCGCGGTACCGCCGGTGTACATGAAGTTCCAGCCCACGCCGACGGCGACGAGTGCGGCGACGAAATGCGCAACCGAATTGCCGTCGAGCGCGATCAGCGTCGCGATTGCGGTCAGCGCGACGCCGGCGAGGATGATCGTGAGCGTGCCGAAGCGGCGGATCAGCGAGCCGGTGACGAAGCCCGGCGCGAACATCGCGACGACGTGCCATTCGATGACGAGCGCCATCGCGCCGAACGGATGGCCGCAGAAATTCATCGCGATCGGCGTCGCGGTCATCAGCAGGTTCATGAGCCCGTATCCCAGCGCACCCGCCAGCACGGCCACGACGAACGCGGGCTGGCGCACGATCACGCCAAGCGGCCGCGCCCTGCCGGTGCGCTCGTCGTGCGACGGCCGCGGCACGTGCACGCGCGACTGCACGGCGAGTGCGACGAGCGCGAACAACGCGAGCACCAGGAACGAGCCCAGGAACGGCGTTGCGAACAGATCGCGCGCCACGCGCACCGATTGCGGCCCGATGAGACCACCGGCGACGCCGCCGGCAAGCACGAGCGAGATCGCTTTTGCGCGGTCGCCGGCTGTCGCCACTTCGGCCGCGGCGAACCGGTATTGCAGGCCGACGGCGTTGTAGACACCGATGATGCCGGTGGCCGCGCAGAAAAGCGCGAAGCTGTGAATCGCGAGCGCCCACGCGCCGATAATGCAGCCGCCCACGTTGATCAGCGCGCCGGCCATGAACCCGGCGCGGCGGCCCGCACGCCCCATCCACAGCGACATCGGCATCGTCGCGAGCGCCGAGCCCAGCACGTACGTCGTCACGCCGAACGTGGCGAGCGTCTTGGTTTGCGCGAGCGAATAGCCGATGAGGCCGTTCATCGCGATCAGCCCCGACGAATTGATGAGCAGCAACGCCTGGCAACAGGCGAGGAGGAAAATGTCGCGGCGCGAGGTCTGCACGAAGAGGCACGCGCCCTTCGCGGCCGCGCGCGCAAAAGGCCGTATGATAAGCGCAGGACCATGCTCGACCCGCTCGCGAACGGCATCCTCGATTTCTGGTTCGTTCCCCGCCCTGGCGAGCGGAATGCAGCCGAAGCGTCGCCGGCGCCTGCCGGGCTCGTCACGCGCGAGGTCTGGTTCCGCAAGGACGATGCATTCGACGACGAGATCCGCGAGCGCTTCGGCGTGGTACTCGCGGCCGGCATTGCGGGCGCATTCGGCGACTGGTGCAACGAGCCGCGCGGATGCCTTGCGCGCGTCGTGCTTCTCGATCAGTTCACGCGCAACGCATTTCGCGGCACGCCCGATGCGTTCGCGGGAGACCCGGGTGCGCTTGCCACCGCCGAGGACGCGATCGAGCGCCGCTTCGACCGCGTGCTTGCGCCGCACGAGCGCTGGTTCCTGTACATGCCGTTCGAGCACAGCGAAGCGCTCGCGCAACAGGATCGCGCGGTTGCGCTGTTCGAGGCGCTCGCGGCGCAGACGGGGCTCGACGAGCCGCTGCCGTGGGCGCGGCGTCATCGCGACGTGATCCGCCGCTTCGGCCGCTTCCCGCATCGCAACGACATTCTCGGCCGCGCCTCGACGCCCGAGGAAGTCGCGTTCCTGAAGGAGCCCGGCTCGCGCTTTTGATGGTGAACGGCAACGACTCGACGCCCGGATGCATCGATGCGCCGCTGGCCATGCTCGGCGGCACGTTCGATCCTGTGCACTACGGGCACTTGCGCCTCGCCGACGACGTGCGACGCGCGCTCACGCTCGCCGAGGTGCGTCTCGTGCCCGCGGCCGATCCGCCGCACCGGCCGCCACCGAAGGCCGGCGCGCGCGACCGGGTCGCGATGCTCGAGCTCGGCGTGCGTGAATTTCCGGGGCTCGTCGTCGATACGCGCGAAATCGCGCGCGGCGGGAAAAGCTACACGGTCGACACGCTCGCCGCACTGCGCATGGACCTGCCCCGCACACCGCTGCTGCTGCTGCTCGGCGCGGATCAGTTTCGCAGCCTGCCGTCGTGGCATCGCTGGCAGGCGCTGTTCGACCTCGCGCATCTCGTCGTCGTCCCGCGTCCGGGGGTCGCGATCGGCGAAGGGCTTCCCGCCGCGGTTGCGCGGGAATGGCGGGCGCGGCACCTCGACGATCGGCAGGGGTTGCGCTCACGGATCGCCGGCTCCATCTACGTCCAGCCCGTGACGCCGCAGCCGATTTCGTCGACCGCGATACGCGCGGCATTTGCCCGCAGCGGTGGTCATCCGGTTGAAATTGCCGGTTTGCTCCCGCCAGCGGTTTTAGCCTATATTGAATCGAACGGACTCTACACACACCCAACGCATGCGTCTTGACAAGCTGCAAAAGGTCGCCGTCGCGGCACTCGAGGACATCAAGGCCCGCGACATCCAGGTAATCGATGTCCGTCCGCAAACCTCCCTGTACGACACGATGGTGATCGCCTCGGGCGACTCGAATCGCCAGGTGAAGGCGCTCGCCCATCACGTGCGCGACAAGCTCAAGGAAGCCGGGGCTTCGATCCTCGGCATCGAGGGCGAGGAGGCCGGCGAATGGGTGCTCGTCGACGCGGGCGACGTCGTCGTCCACGTCATGCAGCCGGCCGTGCGCGCCTACTACAACCTCGAGGAGCTCTGGGCACCGCAGGCGCGCGTCCGGCGCGCTCGCGTCGCATCGGCGGCGTAAGCACCTGAGCAGGGTCAGAGACGACTTTCGCGGCGCAGCCGTGTCGCATCGCCTGCCGGCTCGCGAAAGTCGTCTCTGACCCTGCTTAGGTCCTGATGAAGCTGCGCGTCGTTGCGCTCGGACATCGGATGCCCGGCTGGGTCGCCGCCGGCTTCGACGACTACGCACGCCGGCTCCCGCGCGAATTCGCGCTCGATCTCGTCGAGCTCAAGCCCGAGCCGCGCGAGCGCGGACGCACGGTCGCGCAGATCCTCGCCGCCGAAGCATTGCGCATTGCGCCCGCCTGCGCGGGCCTTCGAGGCGTCGCCCTCGACGAGCACGGCGAGCCGTGGTCGACGCGCGAATTCGCGCTGCGGCTTGGCCGCTGGCGCGATGCGGGCCACGACATCGCCTTCCTCATCGGCAGCGCCGATGGCCTCGCGAGCGAAGTGAAATCGCAGGCGACGGCGGTGATCGCGCTGTCGGCCATGACGCTGCCGCACGGGCTCGTGCGGGTGCTCCTCGCCGAGCAGATCTATCGCGCCGTGAGCGTTCTCGCCGGACACCCTTATCATCGCGGCTGACCCAGGGGAGAGCGAAGATGAGCGCACCGGTGCTGTATCTCGCGTCCAGGAGCCCGCGGCGGCAGGCGCTGCTGCGCCAGCTCGACATCGAGTTCGAGACGCTGCTGCTGCGCGAGGCGGTGGGTCGCGACCGCGACGTCGTCGAGGAAACGCTCGACGCAGAGCCTGCGCCACATTACGTGGAACGCATGGCGCGCACCAAGGCGCAGGTCGGCTGGCAGCGAATGCACAATCGCAAGCTGGCGGAGCGGCCGGTGCTCGGCGCCGACACCGAGGTCGTGCTCGACGGCGAGGTGTTCGGCAAGCCGGGCAACGCCGACGAAGCAACGCGCATGATCCGCCGCTTGTCGGGACGCACGCACCAGGTGCTCACCGCGGTCGCGCTTCGCTTTCGCGACAGGACCGAAGTGGAGGTGTCGATCTCGCGCGTGACGCTGCGCCGCCTCGGCGCCGCCGAGATCAATCGCTACGTGGCGGGCGGCGAGGCTTTCGACAAGGCCGGCGGATACGCCGTGCAGGGGCTTGCGGCGGCGTTCGTCTCGCGTCTCGAAGGCAGCTACAGCGGCGTCGTCGGCCTGCCGCTCTACGAGACGGCGGCGCTGCTCGCTCGTGCCGGAATGCCGGTGTTATGAGCGCCAAAGGGCCGCCCCGAGGCGCAAGCGTGGGGGTCCAATGACCCACGAGATTCTCATCAACGTGACGCCGCAGGAGACGCGCGTTGCGATGCTCGAGCAGGCGGTCGTGCAGGAGCTGCACATCGAGCGCGCGAGCGCGCGCGGCCTCGTCGGCAACATCTGCCTCGGTCGCGTCGCACGCGTGCTGCCTGGCATGCAAAGCGCGTTCGTCGAGATCGGCCTCGAGCGCGCAGCGTTCCTGCACATCGCCGACATCTGGGAGCATCGCCAGAACGGCCACGGCGAGCATCACCCGATCGAGCGCATCCTGCACGAGGGCCAGACGCTGCTCGTGCAGGTGATCAAGGATCCGATCGGCACCAAAGGCGCGCGGCTGTCCACGCAGCTTTCGCTCGCCGGGCGGCTTCTCGTCTACCTGCCGCAGGATTCGCATATCGGCATTTCGCAGCGGATCGAGGGCGAGCAGGAGCGCGAAAGCCTGCGCGGCAAGCTGCAGACGCTGCTGCCCGAGGGCTCCGCCGGCGGCTTCATCATCCGCACGATGGCCGAGGCGGCGAGCGAGCGCGAGCTTTCGACCGACGTCGGCTACCTGACGAAACTTTGGCGCGACCTGAACGAGCGCGCGGCGCTCGTTCCCGCGCCGACGGTGCTCTACCAGGATCTCAATCTCGCGCAGCGGGTGCTGCGCGACATGTCGACCGAGGAAACCTCGCGTGTCCTCGTCGATTCGCGCGAGACGTTCCAGAGGATGCAGGCGTTCGCGCGCGAGTACACGCCGGCGCTGATCGACAGGATCGAGCATTACGCGGGCGAGCGGCCGCTGTTCGACCTGCACGGCGTCGAGGACGAGATCGAGAAGGCGCTCGCACGCCGGGTCGATCTCAAGTCGGGCGGCTACCTGATCATCGACCAGACGGAGGCGATGACCACGATCGACGTCAACACCGGCGGCTTCGTCGGCGGGCGCAGCTTCGACGAGACGATCTTCAAGACGAACCTCGAAGCGTCGCAGGTGATCGCGCGCCAGCTCCGGATGCGCAACCTCGGCGGCATCATCATCATCGACTTCATCGACATGGAGAACGTCGACCATCGCAGCGCCGTGCTGGCCGAGCTCGACAAGGCGCTCGAGAAGGACCGCACGCGCCTCACCGTCAACGGCTTCACGCAGCTCGGCCTGGTCGAGATGACGCGCAAGCGCACGCGCGAATCGCTCGCGCACGTGCTGTGCGAGACCTGCCCGACGTGCGGCGGGCGCGGCGAGTTCAAGACGGCGCAGACGATCTGCTACGAGATCCTGCGCGAGATCCTGCGCGAGGCGAAGCAGTTCAACGCGCGCGAGTTCCGCATCCTCGCGTCACAGTCGGTGATCGACATGTTCCTCGACGAGGAGTCGCAAAGCCTCGCGCAGCTGGGCGACTTCATCGGCAAGCCGATCTCGCTGCAGGTCGAGACGCTCTACACACAGGAGCAGTACGACATCGTACTAATTTAGCGAGCGAAAGTTTCGCTCGTTGCACTCGCACGATACTTTCGTCCGGAAAGATTCCGCAATCGGCTTGGGGCGGCCCTGCGCGGATCGCGCGGTAACGGCGGTGGCACGCCGATGACCGCATGAAGCAGCTGTGGCTGCGCATCC